>RKRO01000573.1 GCA_007571355.1 Candidatus Poribacteria bacterium
GCTTGCTGGTGAAGCAGTAGAGACGTTGAATAAACTGACGACAACTTGGGCTTCGCTAAAAGCAGACAGATGATCTGACGCAGATTTCTGTAATTTCCTTTGTAGAATAGTGGATAAGATGTTATAATTGAATTATCCGATGAATTTAAATAATGCAGTGAAACCGTTAAATTTTTAACATGCTGAAACGGACCCTCGGGTTCATAAAGTGAAGGAGATAAAGATGCGAAGGTTGATATTTATTTTAGCACTCGCTTGTGTATCCGCTTGGATACTACCCCAAGCCGGTATTGCCGAAGTTGACCCCGAAACAGCAGTCGGCGTTTGGCTGTTTGATGAAGGCGGTGGCAACACAACCAAAGATTCCTCTGGAAACGACCACGACGGAGAAATCAACGGTGCCAAATGGAAAGACGGTAAATTCGGCAAAGCACTTGAGTTTGATGGCGGTCAATGGGTCTCAATTGAATCTACGCAGGAATTACAAGCGGGTGAAGAACTGACCATGATGGCATGGTTTTTTGCAACGGATATTGGGGATTGGCGGCAGCTCATCGCGAAAAGCGACGAGTACCTGCTACGTATTGACCCACCACAGGAAGGCAATAACATGTCAGCATTCGTCAAACCCGGTGGCAGCTGGGAGCCAAGAGCCTCCGGAGGTGTCCCGGATGAAGACACATGGATCCACTTTGCAGCAACGTACGACAGCAACGAAAATAACGAACAACTCGTTGTGTACGTGAACGGTGAACGGGCTGGTGCAAGCACGCGCCCAGGGGATATTGCAGTAACCGGAAACGCTGTCGAAATCGGTAGGTGGGGTGGCGGTTCATACTTCGTCGGTATCATTGATGAAGCCGCTATTTTCAACGTCGTCCTCAGTGAAGACGATCTGAAAACCATCATGGAGCACGGGTTATCAGACACACTCGGTGGGTTAGCAACCGTCGCACCAACAAACAAATTAACGACGACATGGGCAACCCTCAAAGCGAACCGATAACCTACAATTGAGTCGTATCCGTTAGTTGGTAACTTTGCTACCGTGTCAATCCTTTCTGCTTTTTGTTAGCACTTCTGCAAACCCCTTTGCAGGTGGTGTTTGAAACGCCACCTGCAGCGCGCCTTACGTAGAATCTCACAAAGATATACGTAAACCCTATTGTTAACGATAAGGAGGACTCTCATGCGAATGACGATGCTTATCTTTGGAATGCTCACGTTTAGTCTTGTCGGAGTCGGGTCCGCTGATGTATGGACAGACACGTTCGACGGCAACGAGCTCGCCGAAGGATGGGAATTCCGCGACTATCGCGACGAAGTTACAGAACTTGAAGTCAAGGATGGTTTCCTTCAGATGACCAATCCAAACGGCGGATGGGGGCATACCACACCTGACAAACCTATGCTTGAACGAGAAATCCCAAAAAGTGCCGCTAAGAATATAACGGTGAGTGGGGTCTTTTCCACCGAACCTGATAAACCCGGAAGTTTCTGGGTCGGTATCTTTCTCTATAGTGATGAAGACCTAAATTACGCTTGCCTGTTGTTTGGCGGCTCGGCAAATGATCCGCAAAAAACGCTCATTGGGAGTATGGTCCAAGCCAATTGGCAAGATAAGGGACACTTTGACACCGGCTTTGATGTGCCAGTCCACCTTAAAATCGTCAAAGAAGACGATGTCTTCTCCGGCTACTACCGTGAAGACGAAAAAGATGAGTGGAAACTCTCCGGCGGCAAAACATGGAACCACAAATTTGATGTAGAACGGGTAGGTATCGGTTTTATGAACAATTGGGGCGGAAAAACTGTTACTTTCTTTGTGGATTCACTCTCCATTGAAGGCGAAGGAATCAAACCCTTTGCAGTCGCACCAAAAGGTAAGTTAGTGACAACGTGGGGGAACCTGAAAGAGAAATATGAGACCCCGTAATAAGTCAAATTGACTGCCAAACACGCTCTTCTAAATCGTCTGCCAAATTGACAGACACTCTTATTTTTGGATGTTACTATATGAAAGGTGTTAGAAATTTTGGGAATTGATGTGGCGCAAGGCGGTTGAGAGGGTTTCCGCTAATGCCTACACTGTTATTTAACCAAAACCCTCATAATATCACTCGTGAAGGTGTCCACTCGTCGTATCCATCTCTAACCAACATTAGGAGGACATGATCGCAATGAACCCACTCCGGTTCCACCACTTCTTATCGGTTGGAGCCTTTCTATTATTCCTAATAAATCTATCTGCTGCAGCACAAGAAACACGGCATTTGACGTTAGCGGAGAGCATAGAGATTGCTAAACAGAACAATCTTAGCATCCAAATGGCTGAGCAAAACCTAAAAACCGCTGAGACACAAGTTCGAACCGCACGCGCCGGACTCTTGCCGAGAATGACAGCAAACGGGAACTATACCTACTTTAAAGACATACAAAAGTCTGTCATTCAAGCTGATGGCGGATTTGGTTTCCCGATGCCGGGTGGAGAAAACAACGAAATGCCTACACCCAGCACCGATAGCGAAGCTGACTTGATTGAACTTGAGTTTGGCGCACATCACAACCTTCAAGGTACACTCAGCCTAACACAACCCATCTTCGCTTGGGGACGATACTATTACGGCTACCAAGCCGCAAAACTCAACTATCAAGCAGCCCAACAGGATGTTAATGCCGCCTACAATCAACTCCGTTTAGATGTATCTGAAGCGTTCCATGGCGCGTTGATCGCTGAAGAGTTCGTGCGGGTCGCACAGCAAAACGTTAGACTTATCGAGATGCAGCTCGGTATCGCCGAGACATCATTTCAGGCGGGGTCTGCAACCGGTTTTGATGTGCTGCGGGCGAAAGTTCAACTTGCAAACGCTAAATCGCAACTTGTGCATGCAGAGAACGCTGCGGTCACTGCGACCGATGCCTATAAAACAGTTCTGAATATCCCGCTCGCCGAAGATATATCGGTTAAAGGCACCCTTGACATCCCAGAAAAACAGCAGCTGCCGAATTTCAATCTCAATACGTTAATAGAACAAGCGATAAAAAATCGCCCAGAGGTGCGCCGCACAGGATTCAGCGAAAACGCTGCACGCAAACAGGTTGATGTTGCCAAAACACGTCGACTTCCTGACCTTGGCTTCTTCACAAACTATCAAATCTCACAAAATGAAAGACTCACACAGATGAATCGGATTTGGAGCCTCGGCTTCCAAATCAACATCCCCATTTTTGATGGGTTCGCAACGAGCGCAGCCGTTCAACACTCCGAATCCGTTTTGAAACAGGCTCAACTCGGGGGCGCACAAGTCAAAACAAGTGTTGAGTTTGAAGTCCGAAACGCTTATCTTAACCTCATCAGTGCCCAAACACGGATCGAAGTCCAACGTGAGGCGGTTACCCAGGCGCAAGAGAGCGTACGTATGGCGAACCTCCAATTCCAAAATGGGATTATTACGACTGTTGCCTTGACTGACACGCAGCTCGCGCTGGCACAAGCAGAAGTCAATCGTCTTCAGGCATATCACGATTACGTTGTCGGCTTGGCAAGATTAGAAAAAGCAATCGGCGAAACACTACAATAAACAGACACTTAATAATATCGGTTATAGGGAAAAGGAGAAAAAATTGAAGAACGTACTGATTGTCATCCTCGTCGTATTAGCGATTGCAGCGATCCTTGTTGTGCCTCGATTCCTGAAATCGCCGACATCCGAAATTGAACAGACCGAATCTGCAGCTGTCCTTAAACCTGTCGAAATCATAAAGGCCAAACGTGGTGAGATCCGTTCCGAGCTCGAATTGTCGGGTACGATTCAAGCAGAATCACAAGTTAACGTCTTCCCGAAGATCGCAGGTCGTATTATTGAATTAAACGTTGATGAGGGTGATAATGTCGAAAAAGATGCCCCACTTGCAACTATAGAACGTGAAGAGTTAGAACTCGCAGTTCAGCAAGCCGAGGCAACGCTTGAAGCGGCGGAGACGGCTTACTCACAAGCACAGCAGCTCGCAGAGATACGCGTCCACACCCAAGTTACACAGGCGAAAGCACAACACCGAGCCGCTGAAATCGCACGCCAGCAAGTCGTGGACCTCTCCGAAATCCGAACAGTCACACAAATTGATCAGGCACGAGCCGCCTTGGAATCACTCATCGCCAACCTTGAGAAAATTAAAAGCGGGGCCCGAGATGAAGACAGACAACAGGCACAAGCCGGGCTGAGTCAAGCCGAAGCAAATCTCGCCAATGCCAAGAGCAATCACACCCGGATGCTGCAACTCTTTGAAAATGGGGCCATCAGTCAACAATCTCTTGAAGGTGCAAAGACGCAGCTGGACATCGCTGTTGCCCAACACAAGATTGCTTCCGAACAAGTTCAGTTGATTGATAACGGCGCACGTGCTGAGGATATTCAAGCTATGGAAGCACAGGTGCAGCAAGCGGAAGCCTCCTTACGGTTAGCAGAGACGCAAGCCGCTACGAAAACATGGGAGAAAGACATCGAACTTGCGCAGTCACAGGTCGAAACCGCACACGCAGGACTGATTTCCGCCGAGGCCCTGGAAAATGCAAAGAGTTGGGAATCAGAAATCATATCGGCAAAAACAGGACGCACACAGGCACAAGTTGCCCTCCGGCTAGCACAGAAACGCTTAAAGGACGCGACGATCCGCGCGCCGATGTCAGGTATCGTTTCCAAACGTCACTTAGATTTAGGGGGAATGGCAGTGCCAACGGCACCGCTCTTTGAGATCGTCAATATTGATACAGTGAAAGTCTCCGTTGATGCGATTGAGGCGCAGCTGAGCGAATTAGCACTCAACCAACAGGCGATAATAGCAATTGATGGGATAACTACCCCGATGTCCGGTAGCATTGTTTTCATCAGTCCGACCTTAGAAGTCATGCGGCGTACCGCAAAAGTTGAAATCCTTATTGACAACCCCGAAGGAACCATCAAGCCTGGGATGTTC
This sequence comes from Candidatus Poribacteria bacterium, assembly GCA_007571355.1. Taxonomy (GTDB): domain Bacteria; phylum Poribacteria; class WGA-4E; order WGA-4E; family WGA-3G; genus WGA-3G. Next base: position 4,975 of record RKRO01000573.1, read on the forward strand.
GCGAAAGTCACCGTGCCTGTCAAAATTCACACGGATGCAATTATCATTTCTCGCGCGTCACTTATCGGTGATGCTGGTGCTAAGACGCAAAACGTTTTCGTCATTGATGAGGATAGTGTGAGTCAGCGCCGTCCAGTAGAAATCGGACTCTCACGAGGCGCGGAAGTTGAGGTACTCAGCGGAATTACTGAAGGCGAAGCCGTCGTTACAGCCGGGCAGCACGCTTTGAAAGACGGAGAAAGTGTGAGAGTTGTCAATCCATAACTGTTTATATGTGTCCTGCGCGAACGTTGAACAATTGCGATTGCCTCTATGGTTTCCTCACCGGACCAAAGCGTGTAGATACAACCCGACACGATTCGATGGGGTAAACACTGCTCTACAACCGTTTTCGCAAAAGATATCTGCCTACAGACAACGCAAAGAATAAGGAGAAACGTTACCACCATGTCTATCCCCAAAATGTCCGTAAACAACCCCGTTTTAGCAAACATGCTAATGATTATTATTATCGCCTTTGGGGTGTATGCTTGGATAAACCTACCACGAGAACTCACCCCTGAAATCACGTTACAGACTGCTACAGTAACGACATTATATCCCGGTGCCTCCCCAGAGGAGGTTGAGAAACTCGTTTCCGCGCCTATTGAAGATGCTATTGAAGAGAACGTCAACAAAATCAATTTGATGCTTTCCAACTCTTCGGAAGGCAGATCCGTTATCACTATCGATTTCGAAGAGATGAGCGACCGGGATTTCGACAAGGAACTTGAAAACTTGCGGACTGCCGTAGAACAGGTGAATGAACTCCCTGAAGAAATTTTAGAGGATCCACAAGTTGTCGAGTTGGATATCTCCTCTGGTTTTCCGATGTTGACGATTGTTGTCAGTGGAGACATTTCCGAATCCCAGATGCGTGACATCGCCGAAAACTTAAAAGATGAAATCTTAGACATCAAAAATATTGCGTCTGTCCAAATAGCAGGGCTCCGGGATAGGGAAATTTGGATTGAGGTAGACCCTGATCGGTTAAAAGCATATCGACTTCCCATTGCAGCAGTCATCACAGCCCTCAATACGAGCAACTTGAATCTTCCTGCTGGCACTATGGAACTCGGCGACACAGAATTCATGGTACGAACGATGGGTGAATTCGCTACGCCAGACACCATAGGTGCAACCATCGTCGCTGTCCAGCCCACGGGGACACCACTCCGCCTTCGCGATGTGGCAACCGTATCAGACACTTATGAAGAAGCACGGACCCTTGCACGTATCGACGGCAAATCGTCTATTAGTCTGAGTGTCCAAAAGAAAACGGAGGGAAACACAATCGCTTTGGTGGCACAACTCCGGGAATTGGTCGAAAAACGACAAACCGATCTGCCCGATGGTGCTGAATTGACTCCCGTTAACGACTATTCCGTCATCTTAAAGGAACGACTCGGCATCTTGGAGACGAACGCCGTTTTCGGGTTGATCCTTGTTGTCTTCATGCTTCTCTTGTTTATCGGTTGGCGGAATGCCCTATTCGCAGCACTCGGCATACCGGTCTCCTTCATGGCAACGTTCTGGTTTATGTCCATAGCCGGTTACTCTCTCAGCGGTGTCTCCCTTTTTGGACTTATCTTAGTTGTCGGAATTGTGGTTGATGATGCGATTGTCGTCATAGAGAACATCTATCGGCACATTGAGGCGGGCGCGCCTCCGAAAGTTGCCGCCATTCGCGGGGCGCAAGAGGTCGGATGGCCGGTCGTTGCGGCAAGTTTGACGACAATCTGCGCGTTCGGCCCCTTGATGTTCATGTCTGGAACTGCCGGTCAATTCATGCGGATTGTACCGATCATGGCAATCCTTGTCCTAATCGCCTCGCTCTTTGAAGTCTTCGTCATTTTACCAGCACACATTGCTGAGTGGGGAAAACCCAGACCCCGACGGACGGAACGTGGTCAATTCGATAATCTACAAAACCGAGCCCAACATGCCTTTAGCCCACTGGCTTTCATCACTGACTTTTTTGCGTGGTTCATCACGTTTTTCGACTTCATCCGCAGCCGATATGTTAAAGTTTTGAAAATAACGATCCGACACCGGTATGCTTTTGTTGGAAGCGTCCTCTTTATCGGTTTAATCGCGTGTGTCAGTGCATTTGTGATCCTTGAGAAAGAACTCTTCCCTGGCGAAGATTTTCCGCAATTCTACGTCAAAGCCGAGATGCCGCCCTCTTACGGAATGCAGGAGACAACTGCAGTCATGGCACAAATCGAAGCAGCTGCGAAGACCCTTCCATCAAGTGAAGTCGCTGCGATTGTCAGCAATATCGGTATCCATACACCTACTTCAGGGCTAACGGAAGGGGTTACTTACGGATCAAACTTTGGCGAAGTAATCGTTGAACTCACACCCAAACAGGAACGCACGCGCGGGGTAGATGAAATCATGGCAGCAATGCGGAAAGAAACCTTGACTGTCAGCGGCATCGAGGAACTCAATTATATTACACAAGAAGGCGGGTCCCCACAAGGGCAAGATGTGGAAGTCAAGGTAAAAGGCACCCGGTTTGATAAACTGACTGAACTTGCCGATGTCCTTAAAACTGAATTAGCCCAATTGGATGGCGTTTATGATATTCGCGATGACTTCCGAATAGGGAAATCGGAATTACGTATCCACTTGAAACCGGAGAAAGCATATCAATACGGACTCACGACGTTCCAGATCGCACAAACCGTTCGGATAGCCATCGAGGGGGCCAAAGCCACAACCTATCGTGAAGCGGACGAGGCAATTGATGTCATCGTCAAATACAAAGAGGATAGCCTCAAAAACATTCCAGAACTCAATAACCTGTTGATTGCTACCCCTACAGGGACGATTGTCCCGCTCAAAGATGTCGCAGACATCACAGAGGAGAAAGGATACGCTGACATTCGTCGATTTGATGGTGAACGCGCAATTACAGTTTATGCATCCGTAGATAGTCAGAAAACAACATCTTTTGCAGTGAATCAGGCGTTAATACGTGCATTTGCCAACGTCGAAGCCTTATATCCAGGGTACAAACTCGATTTTCGAGGCGTTTTTGATGAAATTGTAGAATCTTTCTCGGAGTTGTGGAAACTGTTTATTGTCGGACTGCTGCTCATTTATGTCGTATTGGGTGCACAATTTAAATCGTTTTTACAACCGATTATCATTATGTTTGCTGTCCCCTTCGGTATGATTGGCGCGATGTTCGGATTACTACTTTCCAATGCCACACTGAGCATGGTCGCCATGTTTGGTATTGTGGCACTCTCTGGGATTGTTGTCAACGATTCAATTGTGCTCATAGACTTCATCAACAAATACCGAGAACGCGGCTACAACAAATGGTACGCCATTTTGAAAGGCGGAAGCATCCGACTACGCCCGATTATTCTAACCTCGTTAACGACAATCTTCGGACTCATTCCGATGGCGATCGGTCTCGGTGGTAAATCGCCTATATGGATGCCGATGGCATACACGATCATCTTCGGACTCATGTTCGCAACCACGATGACACTCTTCGTAATGCCTGCTCTTTACGCGATTACAACAGACTTACGAGGTCTCGTCGTGAGAAACCCAGAAGCCCGATTCCAAATCGTTTCAGACGAAGAGTTGATAGGCGAAGCAGTTCCAGCGGATGATTAGAGCCGGATGCCGCAAACACACACGCGGACACCCCGCGGCAGGCGTGCGGCGGGGTGTCCCCCGATCCGGACGTTTTCGGTGTTCACGCGAAACCTTTCAGAGATTGTAAGTATCATTTTGTTTGTCAGAACACCTCTTGTGAATAAAAAAGGCGGTGCCTGCTAAGAGCATCTCCGCACTGAGCATCCACACCCGACAGAGCAGCGCAACGAGCGTCTCACCGGTCTTATGGCCGTGGTCGCCCATCACGCTGATCGGGGCATGGCTATCCGGACGCGACTTTGGTGTGTCTGCATAAATCCAAGCAGGTGTAGACAAAAACAGAAAAAGCGTTAAAAGTAAATCGTAACGTTTCAAAAAAATCTCCTTAATTCTCGGCACGGAGTGCGTCTATGGGTGAGAGCCGTGCCGCGCGTATTGCAGGATAGACCCCAAAAACAATTCCCATAAAAACTGAAAAGAGCACAGAAATAAGTATCCATTGCACAGACAACACCACGGGCCACTTTTCCACAATCGGAACAATACGGACGGCGATGCGTGCCATGCCGTGGGCTGCGAGCCACCCGCCTATGATACCAAGAAGGGTGCCACAGAGACAGAGGCATACCGATTCGGTGAGGAATTGATAGAAGATATCGATGCGTCTGGCACCCACGGCTTTGCGGAGACCGATTTCGCGTGTTTTCTCGCCGACGGAGACAAGGCAGATGTTCATAATCCCGATGCCACTGACAAGCAACGAGAACCCGGCGATGCCACCTAAGGCGATCTTTATCATTTTCTCAATCCGCTCAAGCCGCTTGATGTTACGCTCGGGTTTCCAAGCGCGAATAAAATCATCCTTCCCCCGGTGTCTTTTACGAAGCACTGCCTTGATATCCTCAATGCTACGGTTGACATCCGCATCCTCCTTAAAAAAGATCATCAAAGAGTCAACATGGCTTTTTCCTGAAATTCGTTGTTGGAAAGTCGTCAGTGGAATACAGATAACATCATCTAGAGTACGCCAGATGAGACTTCTTCCTTTGGGTATCAGTTTGCCCACAACGCGCATTCTTGTCGGTGTGTGCCGGTAATGAAAACGAATCTTCACCTCTTGGCCCAGAGAGGAGTTGTTACCGAAGAGTTCAGTGGCAACATTGGCACCCAGGACGCAAACTTGCAGGGCGTGTTCAATATCATTTTCTGATATAAACCGTCCTTCTTGAACGTGCCAAGACATCAAGGGTTCATAACCAGGGGTGACCCCTTCTACCATGGGTCTGAATTCTCTACCTTTGTAGGTGACGAAAACGTCGGGTGCCAGATTCCTCGGAAGGACCGCCGTGACCTTTGGGCATGACGCTTCAATAGCCAGGGGATCGCTAACGGTATAGCGCTCTGTCGTTCGCTTCACTATACTCCTTTGCCTATAAAAAGCTGTCCGAGTTAAGAGTTGAACATGGTTTGGTCCTCCGAGTCTTTCGATGTTATCGGCGATGATCTGTTTCGCGCCATCGCCAATCGCCATCATACAGAGGACGCTTGCGATCCCGATGAGAATGCCGAGGATGGAGAGTGCTGCACGATGTTTATTTTCTTGGAGATGCCTGAGACCTGCGGCAATTGTATTGCGGAATTTCATAACTTAGCAGATGAGTTTTAGGAGGAAACATCCGTTTGTAAATAAGGTTTCATGTTCCACAACAACACTGTATTATCATAACTTCCACTCGCTAAGAGCATGCCATCGGGTGAAAATGTGAGATCTTGAACATCGGTCGGGTGCCCACGGAACGTGGCAATATTCTCACCCGTACTCACATCCCATAACCGAATTGCGACCTTTTTTATGCCCATGCCCCTATGCCACCACGCGCCAGAAGCAAGATATTTCCCGCAAGGTGAAAATGCCAAGGCAAACGGCCACCAACTTTGTTGTGCATGAGGTAGAGTCAAGAGCGTTCGACATCGATCGACATCCCACAATAGGATTTGCTTTCGCAGGCCACATGCTATCTTATGACCGCAAGGTGAAAATGCTACCGTCCTAATGTTAGCTGGAAACATATCGACGGCTTCACCGCTTTCGACACACCATAACCGAGAATCTTGAGAACCGTGTACCGACACACTCACGAGGTATCTTTCATCAGGACTCAGGGCAACAAAATCAACTACCCCCTGATGTGCTGCGGGGATATATCGTTTCCCTTCAGGCTGTCCACCCCAGAGATGCAAATTGCCTTTATAATCTCCACATGCAATCAGATTGCTTCGAGGTGAAAATGCTGCGGAACGCACCACCGTATCCTTTTCGCTGAATGCCAATGTCTTTAGAGGGGTGTTGTCTCCAACATTCCAAACCTTGACGATATTCTCATCAATCCCCGTCGCCAGAAATGTGCCATCAGAGGATAGAGACACACGATGGTATTTACCGGGTAGATCGAAATGGATGGGCGGCTGTGAAGGCTCTGTGATATTCCATAATTTGACACCATCATTCCAACAGGCAGCTGCTAATGTTTTTCTATCTGGCGAAAACACGACAGAATCTGGAAAGTATGTATGTGCATGTGGAAACCTACGGGGTTGAGAATCACCAGCCTTCCACACCATCCATTCCTTTGTTCCTGCAACGACAAACTGACAATCACTTGAAAACTTGGCAGATTGGATGTTCCCTATCTCTTTAACGGCTGTCCAACCTTTGTCCTCCTGCTCTATATCCGTTACACGAGCCATATTATCAGATGTTTCTGTCGCATAGAGAACGCCATCCTGTGAATAAACAAGACTTACACGAGCCATGTCGTAATCCGCGTAAATCTTGTATATCTTCCATGTGTTCGTGTCCCATACCTGAACACCGCCGTGACGCCCCCCAGCCGCAAGGTACCCGGCACAAGGTGAAAAGCAAAGACTTTCCACAACACCGGTGTATTCATTCAAGGTAGCGAGGCAGACATGTGTATTTAAGTCCCAGATAGAGATCGTATCGGCCGTATTTAAACATGCCAACAGCCTGTTATCGGGTGAAAAAGCGACTGGGCGAATAACACCACAAAAATTTGAAACATCTTGTGAAGCACCATAGTATTGAATCAGTTGTGTGCCACTTTCAACGTTCCATAGGCCAACAATAGAATCCTTGACACCGGTTACAGCGAGGCATAGGTTATCAGGAGCAAAGGCGAGACACGAGACCCCTTTATATTTTGCGTGTGTTTGACGCTCCATCTCTGCTAAACATTGTCCTTGTTGAACATTCCATACTTTAATCGTGCCGTCGGCGTTGCCAGTGGCAATCCGTTGTCCATCATGTGAAAAGGAGATGGCAGAGACCATCCCCCTTTCGGTTTCCCACAACGCAACAGGCTGCATGGTGGTGAGTTCATACCACCAGAGCCCAATTTTGGTTGTGACTGTGAGATGCTTTCCATCCGGTGAGAACGCCATACTCCCCACCCGACCGCGTCCCAGGCGGAGAGTGGCCCCCTCTGGTAACGCCCAAGTCGCAGGCTCAACGTCGGCTAACACGTCATGGAAGGGTGTTAATTCCTCATAGGAGTTGATTAAATCTCTCATTATTAGCAAGACCCGCTACATTTGGACCTATTATTACAGATAGATACATCGCAAACGCAAGCGTCTGTCCCTTTGCAAGTATTGCTATCCGGGCACCCTGGCTTGCTGCCCCCGTCGCATTTGCCATTACCACAAGCACCACAAGGGGTACCTAAACAGGCACAGTCATCACCATCACCATCACCATTGTTGTTGCTGCTGCTTGAGTGAGAAGACATCAATGCTTGTTCCGCCGCCACAGCAACTGGAGGAAGCCTCAGTCTCTACGACAAACCCATCAAACGCACCGGCGAATACGACTCCACCAGCAAAGAGTAGGACAATGAACAATCGCCCTATGATATTTGGGGTTGCCCAAAAATTTCTGACCATTTCTAAAATGCCCCTTTATTCCCGACACAGACGCGTGTCGAGGTTCGTTTTTATGACAACAACAGCATACGCAAATCAATGTAGCGCATATCAATGTCCAATTTATTTTCAAAAATTTTACCAAAGCAGCAGATTTTTAATGTTTTCACTCTGGCTCCTGAAACAGCGATGCATCCAGTTCAGCGTTCAAGGTGGCACGCGTTACCCTACTCTCACTAAAGAGTTGACCTTCCACATGCTGTACAACATGATACGGGACTTTAACGCCATCAACGTCGCGGTAATCCTTCATATATGTCTCTCGAATAACAGCAGTACCTTGGGCGGTTTCGCGGTAAGATAGTTTCACGACATAATGCGTATCGTCACTCACAAAGAGTCTCAGCATCTCGCCAGACGGCTGCGTGACCAGCAAAATGGAGGTAGGTTCACCCGCGACCTCTTCTGGGCCCGCATACTGGACCGGGATGCCGTTTTGTGACAAATTCGGTAATAACCATAAAGTTTCGCGGAAAACCGCATCTTTGAAAGTGGCAGCTACCTGTGGGGGTATCGGTTGAGCCCCCATGGGTGTTATCGCAAAACCAGATGTGCCATCAAAGACATAAGCCATCTGACCTTGAGGTAATTTCAAATCCTGCCTGAATTTGTCGGGGTAAACGTAGTATGATGTGCCCTCCATCTGCATCGGTCCTTGGGGTGTATTGCCCGTTGCCTGTGCCTCAATAACCAAATTCTTCACTGCTTGCAACTTCTCAAGTCCACCGTGTGCTTCTACTGCTGCCGCGAGAATTTCTTTGGCTTTCGCCATGTCCGCTTCACTCGCTTCAGGCATCGGCTCCGCAGGCAGCGGTTCCGGTTGCGCTATCTCAATCTCGTTGATCTTTCCGAACTCGTCAAGCGGACGGTCGAAGTTATCTTTATTCCCGACCGTAACAATCGTCAGGGCATCCGGATGGAGATACTTCTGCGCGACTGCTTGTACATCTTCCGCCGTTACCTTAGCGATGTTGTCCGTAAACGTCTCAAGGAAATCGGGACTAAAACCGCGGTAAGCGAGCATCATCTGCTGGAATGCGATTTGCGCACTGCTTTCAAAACCAAAAACAAACGAATTAACGAGTGAGTCTTTCGTGCGTTGGAGTTCCGCTTCTGGCACAGGTATCTCTCGAAGTCCCTTGACAACATCCACAATAAGCGAGATCGCCTCCGCTGTCTTATCGGTCCGTGTCTGAGAATAGGCGAACCATTCTCCAGGGTTGGTGTAGTAACTCGTCTGCATGATGCTACCGACCATATAGGCAAGTCCATGTTTCTCGCGCACTTCCCGCATGAGGCGAGAGGTAAACCCACCTTCACCGAGAATGTCGTTCATGACTCGAAGTGCAAAATAGTCCGGGAAATCCGGGGCGCGCTTGATACCGAAATGCCCGATTAACATCGTCGTTTGATTGAGATCTTTGAAAATGTAATTAACAGAGGGTTTCGGGGTCGGATCGACTGTCGGTACGTCCGGAAACGCAATCTCTGCAGATGCCCAGCCTTCAAATACTTCTTCAAGTTGTGAAATCAGGGGCTCCGTATCAAAATCACCTGTAATCGCAAGCATTATATTGTTCGGATGATAGTATTTCGTGTGAAACGCTTTAAGATCATCAACGGTAATGCTTTCGATGCCTTCAATCTCGGAATACCACCCGAAGGGATGGTCTGTTCCGTATAGCAGTGCCGAGAAGTTACGCCATGCGAGTTGAATCGGGTTATCATTCCGGCGGCGGATACCTTCGACAGCTTGTTGTTTGCGAAGTTCCAATTTGTCTTCACGAAAGGCTGGATTCTTGAGGACATCGGCAAAAATTTCCAAACCCTTTCCGATGTCTTCCGCGAGCGTTGACAGGTTAATCGTTCCGTATTCGGCAGCCATACCGACTTCAACGGCAGCCGCCATGGATTCTAATTCTTCATTCAATGCATCCGGCTCCCGGGACATCGTGCCGCCGGTTCGCATAACACTTGAAAAAATAGCTGCCAACCCGACTTTATCCGCCGGATCATAAATATCGCCAGTTTTAATCAAACCGTTGATATTGAAAAGCGGTAACTCATGATCTTCAATCAGATAAAGCGTCATGCCATTTGAGAGCATCCGCTTCTCTGGAACCGGCGGTTTGAACTCGATCGGTTCAAAAGTGAGTTCTTCGTGCGGTTTCGCAAATGTAGACGGAATGCCCCAAACGAGGAGACAAACGATCAGGGTTGTGATGGCAAGTCTTTTAGAAATTCGGTTTTTCATTGTTCATTGGCCTCCACTTCATTACCGGCGGAGGGTGTGTCCTCTTTCTTAACGAGGGTGCCGACGGTGCGGTTGCTTTTTGTGAAATAGGTTTTTGCAACGCTCATGACATCCTCGGGGGTAATTTTATACATGTTCTCGCGCCAACCGAGGATATAGCGCCAATCACCAGCGATCCCTTCATAGAACGCCAATTGCCGTGCCATCCCGGCATTTGAACTGAGGTTTCGGATGAAACCGGCATCAATCTGTTTAAGGATACGTTTAAACTCTTTCTCTGCCACGGGTTCAGTCTTAAGACGTTCAAATTCAGCGTAGATCGCTGCCTCAACGTCAACCGTTGTGTGGGGTGAGCGCGGCGTACCACTGATAAAAAATAGGTTATCGTAGCGGGCTCCGGGGTATCCGTTCACCGAATCAACAGAGACAGCGATGCCTTCCTCAACGATGTTCTTGTAAAACCGAGAGGTACGTCCATCAGAGAGAATCGCGCTAATCATATCGAGGACGTAATCGTCAAAATGTGGGATCGTCGGTTTGTGATAACCAATCATCAGCTGCGGCTCAGCATCAAATTCGACTTCAATGCGCCGTTCGCCTTCCTGCTGCGGTTCGACAGTTGTTACCTCACTCGGAAGCGGCTGGGACGGTATATCACCAAAATATTTTTCTACCAGCGCGATTGTCTTATCGATGGCAATATTGCCGACAATCACCATAACAGAATTATTGGGGGCATAGTGGACCTTAAAAAATTCTGCCGCTTTGCGCCGATTGAGCATCGCAATATCCGAGGGCCAACCGATTATTGGCATACCGTACGGGTGCGCTGTGAAGGCTGCAGCGATAAATTGCTCGTAAAGTTTGCCACCCGGTTGCGTGTCAACCCGCATCCGGCGTTCCTCTTTCACCGCGTCGCGTTCTACATAAAATTCGCGCAGAACAGCATTCTTGAGTCGATCGGACTCAAGCATCGCCCACAACTCTAATTTGTTAGACGGCAATTCCACTGTGTAAATAGTGTAGTCAACAGAGGTGCCAGCATTAAAACCAGTACTGCCGTGCTGTGTATAAATTTCGGTATACTCTCCGGTAACAATCCACTCTTTCGCGAGCTCCTGCTGCTCTTTAAGTGCCTTTTCCAATTCGGCAACCTTATCCGCATCTGCTCTTGAACCTTTTGCGCGTTCCATGTCAAGTGCGTCGCCTATTCGATCAATTTCTGCAAGTATGCGCTCTTCTTTTTCATAGTTTTTTGTACCAATCGTTTGGGTGCCTTTAAACAGCATGTGTTCTAACATATGAGCGATCCCGCGTGTATCGTCTGCTTCGTCTACTGAACCGGCTTTAAAGAGTATATACGGAGCAACAGTTGGCGATGTGTCACGCTTAATCATCAACAACTTTAGACCGTTGGGGAAGGTATGCTCTACCACCCGGTCCGCGAGATTTTGTGCTGATGCTATTCCGGGCAAGGTAGCAAGGAACAGTATCAGCAAATAACGTATCTGTTTCATTTGCTATATCGCGGCAGTTTTTAATTCAGAAAACGCCGCTTCCTTTCTATTGATAGTAGGTTAAAGCCGCTATCATGGGCTTTTGGGGTATAGACGCAATTGAAGCATTGAGACGATAATGCCCGGACGAAAGGAGCCTCGAGTGAAGGATCGAGGCTCCCACGCGCTATTCCTTGGCAAGGTCACCGAGTAACCCGACGAGGGCAAATCTGATATGTGAAGAGAGGGCAGAGTTTTCTGCGCGGAGGTCTGCGCCTTCTTCGTCCGGGTACATAACGTGTGCTGCAACAGCGCGCTTAACCCACCGTTCCGCTCGGTCATCGTAAGGAATATATTTTTCTTTTGGGGCAGTGCACGCTGGGCACTCTTCCGGGGGGCTATCTGCTTCTTTCCACAAATAACCACAAGCTACACAAACAAACATGACAAAGTCCTTTCTCTATGCCTCAAGAAGATTAGCATTTTAATACCGAATTACCCAAATTACTAATCCTCCGAGAATCGAAGTTATAGATTTTTGTGTTATGAACAATTGATTGCATTTTAGCAGATTACGTCTTGAAATGCAAGCATAAAATTGGTTGTGGGATCAACTTGGCTCGCTTGTTGGCTGCTCTTTCAACTCAGCGATGCGATCGCGCAGCGCAGCGGCTTCCTCATAATCAAGTTCCAGTGCAGCTTTCCGCATCTGTCGTGTTAAATCTGTAATGAGCGTTTGGATATCTTGCGGTTCCATATCCTCAATAACGGCGGGTGGCTGTTCCGCAGACTGTGTTGCATACGCGGGCCCCGATTCTGCGATCAGTTCCTGAATCGCCTTTTCAATGGTAACAGGTGTAATGTTGTGGTCAGCATTATATTGTAGTTGAATATCGCGACGGCGTTGGGTTTCACGCATAGCCTCACCCATCGCCTCTGTAACATTGTCCCCATACAAGATAACTTCACCATCCACATTCCGCGCCGCGCGTCCAGCCGTCTGCACGAGCGATCTCACAGACCGTAGAAAACCAGGGCGATCAGCGTCGAGGATCGCAACGAGAGAGACCTCCGGCAGATCAAGGCCCTCCCGAAGTAGGTTAATACCGACTAACACATCAAAGACCCCTTCTCGGAGTTGACGTAGGATACGAGCCCTCTCGAACACATCAATATCAGAGTGCATATAATCCGCACGGATACCGGCTTCCGTAAAATACTCTGTTAAGTCTTCTGCCATCCGCTTGGTCAGTGTTGTAACAAGGACACGCTGTTTACGCTTAACACGCGCTTTAATCTGACCGATAAGGTGATCTATCTGCCCACGCACGGGATGGACAGTGATTTGCGGATCAATCAAACCTGTTGGACGGATGATCTGCTCAACAATCTGTGAACCGTTTTCCATCTCATAGGGGCCCGGTGTAGCAGAAACAAAGACGACTTGATTGACGATTGCCTCTACTTCATCGAAACGCAGGGGCCGGTTGTCAAGCGCAGAAGGTAAACGAAACCCGTAATTGACAAGCGTCTCCTTTCGGGAACGATCGCCACGATACATACCGCGCAGCTGCGGAATCGTAACGTGCGATTCATCGATAAAAAGTAGGAAATCGTCAGGAAAATAGTGCATGAGACAATACGGTGGATCCCCGGGGCGCAATCCTGAGAGATGCCGCGAATAGTTCTCAATACCGGAGCAGTAGCCTACCTCGCGCAACATCTCCAGATCAAAGCGGGTCCGTTGCTCAATCCGTTGTGCTTCTAACAATTTATTCTCTTTTTCAAACGTCAAAATCCTGTCTTGGAGTTCAAGTTCAATATTAATCAACGCCTGATCAAAAATTTCAGCATCGGTCATGAAGTGCTTAGCCGGATAGATATCAAGTGCGTCTCTTTGCCCCAATATTTCGCCGGTCGTTGTGTCAATTTCGCTGATGCGATCAATCTCATCTCCAAACAACTCAATGCGATAGGCATTTTCACTATAGGCAGGAAACACTTCAACAACATCGCCTCGCACACGAAACACACCTTGCCAGAACTCCATATCGTTACGCGTGTACTGGATATCGACCAAAGCGCGAAGGAGCGCGTCGCGTCGGACGATTTTTCCGACCTCTATCTGAACCCGCTGCTTTTCAAATTCATCTGGGGATCCGAGACCGTAGAGGCAGGAGACACTTGCGACGACGATAACATCACGCCGCGATATTAAAGATGCCGTGGAAGCGAGCCGTAACCGTGTGATCTCTTCGTTAATACGGACATCTTTCTCAATGAAGGTATCCGTAGACGGAATATATGCCTCCGGCTGATAGTACTCGTAATCGCTGACGAAGTAGTGAACGGCGTTATTCGGGAAAAAAGTGCGGAATTCGTTATAAAGTTGCGCAGCAAGGGTTTTATTCGGCGAAATGACCAGCGTAGGCAGCTGGACATTCTGAATCACATTCGCCATCGTGTAGGTCTTTCCTGAACCGGTCACACCGAGGAGGGTCTGCGCCTCATCACCGCGCTGAAGCCCTTTTGTCAATTGACGAATTGCTTGCGGTTGGTCGCCTTGCGGTGAGAAATCCGAAATCAGTTCAAATTGACGATCCCGCAATTCATGGTGATCATCCACATCATCTTCTATTGCCTCAATCTTTGTTAGCAATTCCCAGTTCTCTTGCATTTCGGCTGCTTGCTCCTTGTCTGGTTTTGGTGTCTTGGCAACATAGGTTTACCGAAAAATAGACATCAAAACCCCAAAATTTAATGAGGGTTCTCGGCTGAGTGCTGATAGAATATATCACCCCGATACACCGTAGGTCGGGTAACGCGCAGCGAAACCCGACAGGACACTTGCCGGCAGTATACCACATTCCACCGAAAATGTATAGAGAGCTATTGGTTATCAATGGAGATTACAAAGCCCCGGTTCCTGTCCTTGAATAAAAGGTTCATTACTGATATTTTGCTCTGGGCATTTACCAGCTTTCTTGAGGCGCCCACTTTTTTTGTCAATTTCCCGAAATACAATGCCGTTAGGAACAGGAAATTCTTTGTCGGGACCACGTGCCGCCTCAATCATGAAGTTTGCCCAGATCGGTAATGCCGCCCAAGCCCCTTGTTGATTGTAGTTCGGGCGATCGGGTCGATTCTGATCAAGCCCAACCCAAACACCGACAATCAGATCCGCAGTATAGCCGACGAACCAAGCGTCTACATAATCATTCGTTGTTCCTGTTTTCCCAGCGGCAGGTCGAGTCAATCCCATATTTTCCGCTCGCTTACCCGTCCCCTGCTTAATCACATTCTCCAAACACGAGGTAATCTGATAGGCCACCCGCGCATCCAACGCAGGTGTGCCTTCAGTCAGACGCCTGTCAGCGGAAGGATAGATAACGTTTCCATCTGAATCCAGAATGTATAGGATGTTTTTCGGCTCTGTCCGGACACCCCCGTTGGCAAAAACAGCATACGCCGAGGTTAATTCCAGTACCGTCACTTCTGAAGCACCTAAAGAGAGCGCAGGTTTCGGGTCAAGCGGACTTTCAATACCCATCCTTTTGGCTAAATCTACAATACGATTTATGCCTTCCCGTATGCCGTTTGGACCTATAGGTGTCTCCCAGACAGCTCTCGCCGTCGGAACATTAATAGAACGGGTGAGAATGTCTCGGACATTGACGGCTCCCTTAAATCTACCCCTCGTGTAGTTCCCGGGCGACCACCACTGTCCGGGAAACGGAGAAATCCCCCACGCTTCATCCATAATAACCGTTGCAGGTGTTACAATTGAAGGTTCTTCTAACAATGCAGCAAAAACAATCGGTTTAAACGCAGAACCGGGTTGTCGACCACGTACGCCAGGGCCCCCAACCGCACGATTAAAATAATTAATTTCGGTTCCAGTCATATAATAATCGCGGCCACCTACCATCGCCTTAATGTGCCCCGTCTTCGGTTCAAATGCGATGAGCGCAGCTTGCAAATAATCTTTAATTAAATTAACCCGCCTGTTGGGATCCTTTTTAGCCGTATCGTAATCCGGTAGACTCTTCGGACCGTACGTCTTATCCAGAAAACGCAAGTGGGCGGCGACGGCTTCTTCAGCAACAGATTGCATCGACATATCTATTGTTGTGTAAACCTTCAACCCACCACTGTACAATTTCTCCTTAAGTTCGGGAAGACGATTAAGTTCTTCGTGGACATATTCTAAAAAATGACCAGCTTCCTTCTGCTCCATTTTCATACCACTTCCGGGCAGATGTGGCAACAAGGGCGCATCAACACCCGCAAGCCATTCGGATGCACTGATATAGTCTTGTTCTAACATCTTACCGAGTATGATATCCCGTCGACTTTTGGCTTTTTCCGAATTGAAATAGGGCGAAAATGCGTAGGGGCCTTTCGGAAGTGCGGCAAGCAATGCGCATTCGTGATTGCTTAATTCGGATACCTTCTTCTCAAAATAGCCAGCTGCGGCTTGTTGAACACCGTGAAGCGTCTTCCCCCCAACCCTCGACCTACCTAAATCTACATGGTTCAGGTAGCGTTCTAAAATCTCATCTTTGGAAAAAGCCTTCTCAATTCTCACTGCAAGTAAAATCTCTCGGGCTTTTCTAACGACACTTCTGTCGGATCTCACCTCAAAAAGATAAATATTTCTTGCCAATTGTTGCGTCAACGTACTCGTTCCAGCCAAACGTTTACCTGCCAATAGCTTGTCTTTGAATGCCCTTGCAAGCCCCAGAATATCAACGCCCCAATGTTCATAAAAGCGGCGATCTTCAATAGAAATAAAAGCACCGGTCAATCGATCAGGCATCTGGAGTAGCGGTATCAACTGGCGTGTCGTACCCTGTTCCTTATCAGCGATATCCGCTATCTTTTCCGGTTCAAGATAAAAGTTCTGACGCACAGAATTGTCTTCACCGCGAATGGATACAATTTTCCCCTCCTTAACTGAAATCTTGACGTGTCCTGCCTTCACGTCAAGGTAGGGGTATTCAAAATTCCGCAGATGGATGTGAACAGTACCGTTTTTATTTTCTTTATCTAATGCTTTAGCATACTCACCTGGTTGGCTCAATCTTGAAACGATTTCCGATACCTTCTTGTACTCCAAACGTTTCAATTTATCGAGCAAAAAGGCGATTCTATCTGCTTCTTGGACCTCACACACCGAAGAGTAGACCACCAGATGCTGCTGCCACGTATCAATAGCGTCATATTCCAAATCGTCAAACTGGATAGTGCTGACATCTTCCCAAGATCCGACCAACATACCCCATGCAAAACCGATGCCGCCAAAAATCGCTATTGACACAAGAATACAAACGCCCCAAAATAGGGTTAGTCCCGCCTGAAAGGCGTAATAAAAAGCGTGATATAAGAATTGGCGCATTTTGTCTTTTATCTCCTCTGTGAGAAATCCGAATGCCAATAGGACAGATCACGGTGTTCTATTGACATCTATTTTCCGGACCCGCTTAATCGTACAACCGATGGCTCTTGTTTTTTTAGATGCTTTTGGAATATCTTTTCCAGAGATTACCATATCCAGTGCGTCTCGGAGATAGTTTTGGGTCGGCTCTTTCCGGCTGTTGTCAATCGCTCCCGCATATCGCAAAACATGTTCCGCATCGAGAAGAAAGACTTCCGGCGTTCTTCTGGCACCGAAATAATCCGCGATTTTGTTCTCTGGGTCTTTCAGGGCTGGAAATTCCAAACCGTGCTTTTTATTATATTCCAAAATTTCCGCAACCGTTTCCTGTTTGTTTGAATTAATACCGATAAACTGCACTTTCTTTTTCTCATAAACCTTGACAAGGGTCGCGATCCGTTCTACATAGTCAGTCGCTACCGGGCATTGCGTTGCAAGGAACACAACGACTGTCGCCTGCTTCTCTTCGCTCAAGGCATACAAGGTATGCGGCGAACCGTCAGCATCCTTAAGTGTAAAATCCTTAACGGCAGCATCAAGTGCCACCTTATCCGGTGTTTTCTCAGCAAAGCCGATATTTGTAAGTCCGAGGTATAAAACTGCCGCCATGTATGTGCAAAGCAGAACCACAAAGCGATTCTTAGCAAAGAAGCATGTAGAAGGATGAGTGTTGTACATTTTCTAAAATTCCTCTAATTAAGACGTTCATAAATGCGTTTAGTTTCAATTTTCGATGGCGTTCTGAATAATACAATCATCACTAATTTTTTCTTGCATTCTTAACTTACATATATT
>RKRO01000389.1 GCA_007571355.1 Candidatus Poribacteria bacterium
CACTTGGACAAGGCTATCCCGTACGAAGAAACACCCCAGCCCTCCCGCAAGCAGGGGGGAATCAGCGGGATATCGCTTCGATGGGATGTGTTTCCATAATTACGGGCTTTACTATAAACGCCTTTAACCGCGAAAATGGTCCGTAGCGATCTGCTTTATGCCAACCTACCGCGGAGCAGCGGGTTGTCTTTCATCACTTCACCACTGCGATTTCGCGTACCGGATGGCATGTAATGAATCGCCATTGCCCGGCGGTCTCGGGATGATCGGTTCGGATCCGTCTGGTGGAGCGTCATGCAGTGATGTACCATCACACATCCGGCTTTCACTGGCACCGGCACAGCACGATCTACATCAGTGTCTACCTGCAACAATGCTGGCAGCTTACCCTTCTCTGACTCGGCACGTCCGTGCGCCGCCAAACCCTCTAAATAACTGCCGGGGATAACGTTCATACAGCCGTTCTCTTCGTCGGCATCATCCAATGCAAGCCAGATGCTCACAAGATTGGGTGGGTCGCACTGCCAATAGGCATTGTCCTGATGCCAATACACCTCACCGCCGTGATAGGCGGGCTTGTAGAGTGCCTGATCATGAAATAACTGGATATTGGCTCCGATCAAACTCTCGACGATGTCTAACAGCGGTTCGTGGTAGAGTAACTTCCGATATTCCTCATCCAAACGCCACATCTCCATAATCTGTAGCATTTCTTCTTCACGATCAGCGTTTTTATCGCCTTCCGAGTCCCCGACGACTGCAAGGTTCCGCAATCCCTCACCAATTGTGTTGCGTTTCTGTGCAAACAGTGTGTCGTAATGCTCGCGTAGCACGGTAAGGTGTTCGTCATCAATGACGCGTCCATCAATTTTGAGATAGCCTTCACGTCTGAATTGTTCGACCTCTTGGGGTGTAAGTTTCATAACACGGCTCCTTATAGTGGATTATAAAAATACATAAACATTCAGCAATTTGATTGTAGACCTTGATGGTTTCTTGGGTCAGATTCAGGTCTTTCTGCCCTCTAGTAGATTCGCCAAATTCGTCAAAACATACGCGAAACAGCCCCATGCAAAGCCTGCGAACAAACAAAATGGCAGCATATCAAACATCGCTCTCAAGTCCCATTCTTTCCACCCCTCGAGAGCCCCGAAAACCACCCACATGCCTCCACCGAAGTAGAAGGTGCCTCTTAAAAACCACCTCATGGGCTTTATGGTGGACTTTATGGACTTTGCTCGAATTGCTCGAACCAAGGGGCGTTCAGGAACATTTGCCAATCTTTCTTTTTCAATTTCTTCTTTATCTTTTTCCTGCCATCTCATGAAACAGCCTATCCCAAAGCCTGCTAACAACGAAATTGGCAAACTTTCGAGCATCATTTTCAAATCCCATTCCGCTCCGTTCCGCACAACCTCGAGAATCACCCACATCACCCACATAAATACACCGGAAACGACACCTATCGAAAGCGAATCTATTATGGACGTTGCTTGGGTCAGTGGACGTTCAAGGACCTTCGCTAATCTCTCTTTTTCTTTTTCTATCCATCTATGGCGAAAAAACCGAACGGGGAAATACCACAGCGGAAAAGTAACAGTCAATATCACGAGACTAAAAATATTCCATAGGCAAGGAATTATTTGATGACAATTTGGACAAACCAAGCCAAACCAATGTCCAAAGGCATTTCCTTTTGTTGCCCACAAACGGCGATCATTCAGCGTTTCACAGTGCGGGCAGGGAATGTAACAACGTTCCGCCTGAGGTTTATCACTCTCTTTGTCAATCAAGGTAACTTTGGGGACTCGTTGTCCAAAAATTAGTTCGTTGACTATTAGTACTGGGAACAATATCCAGAGTGAAATAGAGAGGTGAGGGAGTGCCAATATTTTGAATCTGTTTTTATCGTATTGCATCGGTTTTATCTCTAAATCAGATGGTTGTTCTTCTCAAGAGACTTCAGCTTCAATCTATATCAGATTCCTCAAGAATCTTTTGATATGTCTGGGATGCTATGTCGTACGCCTCACGAGCGGCATCGCGTTCGCCCTTTCGGATGCCGTTGACTTTTTGGTTCCAGCAGACCTTCACAGCATCTAAACACCACTGTGCACTTTTGCGACTTGCCCGGATCGGCTTCCCATCTACAATGACGAAAACCGGATTCGTATGGGATGATGGAAAAATACGGAGCGCGACCCAGCTCGATCTGTCAATAGATGCTTCAAATTGAACGGGGACGATTTCGCCGTTAGCGACAATTTCTTGGGTCTCAACTGCCTGACCGTTGACGATAAGTTCAACAGGCACCTTTCGGCTTTCCGCAATACGCGCGCGTTCAATGTCCCAATACGGCTGCTGATCCAAAGACCGGTGCTTTATCTCAAGATTAGGCGTTTCACCAAGTCGTGCTGCGATGCGCGCTGTAACGGTTACTGTGCTGGGTGCTTCCAAATCCAACTGGCTAATTTCTCCCGTTGCCGTTTTTTCCCCAACGGGTACACCACCCACGGTAAAGTCCAACAGATGGCTTTTACCATCACCGACATAAGAACGTCCATCCCGCAACCCGTCTGCCCAGGCATCAAAGTTCAAGGGACCAGCAGGCATTTTCACATATATGCGTCCTAATCCGACGCGCTCACCGTAGATGCAAGGGAAATCCGTTTCGCCACTGATTCGCGTTCGGAAACCGCAATTGAGGGTGTGATACCAGATATTCAGTTCCCAAACAGCGGGGGTGTCCACTGTAGAGATGAAATCCACTGCATCGTGAACGACATCAACGATGTATTCGTTTGCGCCGATCCCATCAAAAGGTGGCATATTGTAATTCGGGAGTTCATCGCCCTCTACTTTCAATCCCCAACCGCTGTGGCTGAAACCTGTCACTGCGCCTTGTTCTTTTGCCCATTGGAGGACGGGGAGATCCCAGCTTGGCCACTCCTCAATACGTTCAACGCCTCTGTAGTCGTCCTCAGTTAATCCGAGTAAGGAGAGATGTCCAGCGTGTGATGAGGGGAAACCAGAGACCTCTACATCGTAGCGCATCACGTAATTATCCGTCGAGAGTTCATGGACCTTGCCATCAAAAAACTGTTTTTGGAAATACCAACAGGGTCCCCACGAGAGTACACACCCGACATTGAGGTCTTCGCCGAGAATGTGGCGCATCATATCTTCAGGCGTGACACCTTCGGTAGGGCTCTCATAGTGTGCGCAACCCGCGGCGTGTACGTGATGATCCCCGGAACGCCAGCCTTCTGCTGCGATATGTATCCATCTTTCGAGATGAAAAGTCTCTTGATGTGTTTCGGCGTTCGGAACGGTAACGGTTTGCGTTTTTACCTTATATTCCGGTCCGCGCGTGTATTCAACGGTATACGTTCCCGGTGGTAGGAGCACCGATTCGCCGCTGTGCCGATAGATTTGGTTATGAAAAAAGAAATCGGGTGCCAAGCGTCGTCCACGCGAGGGATAAACTCGGTGTAATTCATCGCGAATGATAAAACCGGCGGTCGTCGGTTTTCCATCAAAATCTAATACCTCCAGCGTCACGTTCACCGCTGGTACGCAGTTGAACAAGATCGGCACTTCGCTACGGAACCCGATGTCCTGTGTGCCTTGCCCGACGTTGAAACCGAGCATCGCCTCTCGCTGTCCCGCATCGCGACTGTAGAGTTGAACGATACGATACTCCAGCTTCAATCCAGAGAGACCTGCTTTCAAGGGTGGGTTGGCATAGGCTTGGATATCAAGAAACCGATGCGGAATTTCGCTTTTCGGGACGGTTCTCTCTGGATCAGGGCTTCCTGTGGAGGGTTTATAGAGCGGTGCGGCATTTCTGCTTTCTGCAGCTAACGGTGCCGTCACGCCTGCTTCGTTGTGTACTTTCACCAAAAAGGTGCGCCACCCCTGCTGCATCAATTCCTTATTGACCGGACCTTCCTTAACCTTCACTCGACTCTCAGGGTTGATATTGACCCCCACCAGACAGTACGCATCAAGAACTTTTTGAATGTCAGCGATTGCTTGTTCGTGGTTTTCAGCAATCAACGCTTCCGCAATGGCGGTGAGATCGTTTTCAGACAGCGGTGAACCGAGGTAATCCAATGCCTCGATAAGCCGCTGGGTCGCCGCTGTGAACGGCTGAAATTCGACATCAACAACTGGGCTCAGTTCATCGGTGAGCCCGCCGGAAATAAAAACGGAGAGCAACATCCAACCGATAAGCAGAAGACACAATTGGCTGTTAATTCTTTTTTTCATGATAGTGTTATATCGGTTTGACACCTGTTGCATGGTGTATTCCTCCTAATCGTTGAAGAGGTTGTTTTCGGCGCAATCTTAGACGCACTAACGCTATAACCTATCATAATGTGGAGTAGATGTCAAGTCCACAGCTGGTGAATTTTTCTTGACGTGTTTTACGAAATTGGTTATTCTTTTACCAAGCGAACAATTGATCGAGTGCGGTAGAGGGATCCACCGAATCATTTTATTCATGACAAGGAGAATACCCATGAAAACGTATCGTGCTGCTGTTATCGGTTGCAGCCGGATGGGTGCATTTATTGATAACGAAGTCCCTGACTACGAAGCGATTAAGTTGCCTTATTCCCACGCTGCAGGCTTTTTTGCCGAAGAACGAACCGACCTTATCGCATGCGCTGATTTGCGTCCAGAAGTCATGGAACATTTCGGCAACCGATATAATGTCCCAAAAGCGGATCAATACACCGATTATCGTGAGATGCTTGAAAAAGAACAGCCGGATATCGTCAGTGTTGCCACGCAACCGGAGCATCGCGCAGAAATTGTTGTTTACGCAGCGCAACACGGTGTGAAAGCCATCTATGCCGAAAAGGCGATGGCAGCTTCTATGGACGAAGCTGCAGCAATGGTAGCCGCGGTAGAAGAAAACAATGTCGCCTTTAATCTCGGCACAAATCGCCGCTGGCACACAGGTTTTGACAAGATGAAAGAGATCATTGACAGCGGTGAAATTGGTAAACTGCGTACTTTGATTATCTATTCAAACGGTACACTTTTCAACTCAGCCAGCCATCACCTCGACCTAATTTTACGTCTGAATAGCGATGCGCCTGCGAACTGGGTTACAGGTTATCTGCCACAAGGCAATTCCGTTTTTGATGGAGATGAGCTGCGATCTGATCCGTCCGGGGGCGGAACAATCCAGTTTGAAAATGGCGTGACGGCACACGCCCTGCTAACGCCACGTGGTAGTGAATGGGAGGCAATTTGTGATGGCGGAACCGTTACATGCTGGAACAACGGCTGGCAGTGGCATCTCCGTAAACGGCAAGATGTGCCCGGGTGGCGGACATGTCAGGTTCCGGAGACCTTTCCTGAATTCGAACGTGCCAGTAGTACAGCGAACTTGATTAAAGACCTTGTCCACGCATTAGATACAGGGGAACCGACCCGAGGCGGCGTTCGGTGTGCGTACGCCAGCACTGAATTGATTTTTGGCATCATTGAATCCCATCTACATAATGGGGCGCGTATTGAACTGCCGTTGAAAGACTCAAATATCCGTTTACAAAGAAACCCCTCTGCAAGACAACCGCGTTTTTAATTATTCCTTGCGGTTAAGTATTGTGGATTGGGGATTTAAAGTTCTTTTTTCAAATCCGCTATCCATTTCATTACGAGTTACGCGCTTTGTGCTATTATGGCATAGTAACATCCGAAAATAAATGTACACTTTTATGAAGTCCCCCTCCCCCTTTATCAGGGGAATCAGATGGGCATCGATTCGACGTGATGTGTTTCAATCATGATGGACTTTAAGCAAGTTTCAATATTGAATATGCACATTGTCTGTCACTGCTGGGCGGGGAAACCCGCCCCTACGCGTTTGGCAGCTGAAGCGCCTAAAAAAATCAGAAGATTATTATTTATCGTAAAACTTAGCATTAATTGGGCACTCTCAAACCGTCTGAATACTGCTAACGGGCATTCCGCACTACCACAAACTAACAGTTTGTGCTACGAATGTGTCTATTTATTTTTAGAATTCACTATAATATTTAGGACTTACGCAATTTCTTAAAAAGTGTTAGGACTTACGCAATAATTTAAAAATGTGTTATACTCTGGTATTATGATGAGTATCAACCTTAGTGAAAAAAGACAGCTGCTCTTAGCAGATTACTGCCAATTTTTGTTAGCAGGTATTCAAAACTTCACACAGACGCACTTCGCCGATCATAGCGATAACTATAGCCACGATCAACTCAATCGTCTGTTGAATACTCAGCGCATCCCTGCCCGTGAACGCTGGCGATCCGTGAGAAACGATATTGAGTTTGACGAAGACGGATATCTCCTGTTTGATGATACTGTCATTTCCAAACCATACGCCAAAGAGATTCAGCCTGTTCGCCGGCAATGGAGCGGTTCAGAAAAGCGAGTTATTCAAGGTATCGGTCTTGTGACGTGCGTCTATGTCAATCCAAAAACGCACCGTTATTGGATCATTGATTACCGCATCTACGACTATGACCGAGAGGGTAAAACGAAACTACAGCATCTTGAAGACATGTTACGAGTTGTGCTAAATAATGGTTTGTAAAATATTGTTTCACAGCAGCCTAATATTTTGTGTGTATTGTTTTTGTTCCATCCTTATGTTATCCTATAAGT
>RKRO01000011.1 GCA_007571355.1 Candidatus Poribacteria bacterium
GTCTATAAACTTCGCAACGTCATAGAGCGTTTTTTTCACCGCTTGAAACAATATCGGCGTGTCGCTACGCGCGATGATAAATACGCCATCCGATACCTCGGTTTCGTCTATTTCGCAGCTATACTTATCACGACTAAAAAAATGTAAACACTACCTAGTAATAAGGCCAGTTTGATGAATCTTTTCGGAGGTGTTGCGGTTCTATTTTCACAGCACAGAAGCGTGAGTTGTAGCACAAACTGTGAGCTTGTGGGGTCTACAGCGCAAATGAACACAATATGCCCCACATACATCCAACTTTTATCAAACTCACGTTCACGTTAGTAATAGGACTTACGCAGGCTGCTCTCTTGTCGCAGCACCTGTTAGGGTATGTCAGGGAACCGTGCTGACTTTTTGCAATTTATGCAATTTTATGCACCCTTTTCACCAACAAAGTGCATCATTAACGGTTGAAGTGTTTGTTTGGTTTTGTCAAAATGAGACGGATTCTCAGTACTTTACCGATTTTCAGAAACCCAAAGGAGAAATCACAATGATACGGAAATGTTTACCTTTACCGCTTGCAGCGTTCGCAATTTTAACAATCTTTCTATTCGCGTGCCTTAATGTCCCAGCGGCCGATCCAGCAACAGAGACACAGACAGATACCCGAAATACCTCGTTTACACCTCCAGCCGACAGTGTGCTACATCTAATTCCATCGAAAACTTTAGGATTCATTTACTGTCCCGACCTGTTTGAATTAGACGACAGAATTAACACAGTGAAGTCAGAATTTTTGCCTCAAACCGAAGCACCCGATGTACCGACAAAGATCTTATCAGATGGTTTCGAGTCTCTTTTTAAGAGTCTAACAGGGTTAGCAGAGACCGGTGTCGATGTGAGCCAAGACTTTGCAATCCTCCTGACCAGTTTAAAGCCGCCCCAACTCACGCTCCTCGCCCATTTAACTGACCCTGAACAGATAAGACAGATGATTGAAACGAAGGGAAACGATCCCATAACGTATAAAGACGTAACCTATTGGAACGACAGCGAAAATGGCAGAAACTTTGTTCTTTTGGGAAAGACGCTTATCGTCTCAAAACAGCGTGAAGTCTGTGAAAATATTATTGATACCTATAACGGCACAATGCTGGCCGCCCTGAAGAACCCCGATTATATCTCTCTTTTTAGCGACATTTCGGATGATGCTAATCAATTCGCTGTCTACTTTGATGTTGAGACTACCATCGCTACCCTTGATAGACCCCTTGAGGCAGAATTGGAATCACTGATGGAGAAATTTGAAGAAGACGATGAAATGGCCGAGTCTGTCGTTCCGTTCCTTAAACTTATTTCTGAAAATATCGCGTTTATTGAGCAGGTGCGATCTGCAAACGTCCGATTTCAGGTTGAGGGAACCGATGTCTATCTCAAGCCCTTCTTGAAATTCAGAAACGATAGCAAATATCTTGAATTGCTAAAAGAGACCTCTCATAAATTGGTTTTTCTCGGCGAACTCCCGCATCGTACATTTATGAACGCTGCCTTCCAAGGAACGCCGGTTCTTTTGACAGAAACAAGCAAGTTGTGGTTTAGTTTCTTCCCAGAAAAGACACCCGAAGAACGTGCACAGCGAGACATGATCCTTGAACAGACGAAGGATTTTTATGAATCCCTGGCAGACAGATGGGGTTTATCTCTCAATATCGGGGAAACCACCTCGCCCGTATTCATCTATGAACTGAAAGATGAACAACGCGCAAAAACTTACATGGATGAAGTATTCCGAGAGAAACTTAGACATACGGAAGCTTATCCAGGGCAATCCATAATGCACAACCGCGTTGAGATCAAAAGTTATGCTTTCCCTAATTTCAAAGCCGATATTTTAGAGGCACCACGTGCCCCTTCCGATTTAGAGGCTCCTGAATGGCACTGGTATTATGCATTTACCGAAGGACAACTCCTTTTTACAATCGGGACGAGTCCGGAGTCCATGCAAATCGTCCTTGATAGAAGAGCCGGAGGTGAGGAGAGGTTCGCGGACCATCCGAGTTATCAGAAACTCGTTGGTCGTTTGGGAACCGATCACAATGCCCTTGTGGCGTTTTCTCCAATTATTGCGGCTAAGACAATTATTGCGGCTGAGACAAAATTGCCGTTGATACTAGGTGTAGATCCAGAGAGCGTTGCAATACTCCAACTGTTTTCCGGACTGTTCACGACTATGCCTGATAATTACAGCTTCGGTCTTTCTGCTAAAGCACGAGACAGCGGCATTGATGGGAACCTGTACATTAACCTCGCTGACTTCAAGCAGCTGGGGCAAATATTTGAAATGATGGGGCAGATGAGGCAGATGCAGTAAGCCTATCTCTAACGCAATTAGAACTTACGCGAGTATAGGTGTCCGGGAACCATGAAAATGCTGTCCGGCTACCTGCGTGCGTAAGTTCTATTTTTTTTACGTACAAAATACCCTTTTCTGCTAAATTTGTGTAAGTTCCTATCTTTTGAGATGAACATACACTATTTTTTTCACAATTATGCACCAGTTTGACCCATAAGTCGCGTCACAGGTGTTAATGTGAGGTGACGAAACTCTCTTTTCCCAGAGGTACCTGATGAAAAACGACGATGCTCAACTCATCCAACGCGTGCTTGATGGCGATGAGACGGCGTTCTCCGCGCTTGTGCGGAAATACCAAAAGCCAGTGCACGCGCTGGCGTGGCGGAAGATCGGCGATTTCCACATCGCTGAGGAGATCACGCAAGACACTTTCCTGAAAGCCTATCAAAAATTGGCGATGCTAAGGGAACCCCAACGTTTTTTGAGTTGGCTGTATGTAATCGCGACAAATCTCTGCAAAGGATGGCTCCGTAAAAAGCGTTTGCACACGCAGTCGTTAGAAAACACGGATAGCATGGTGTTAGAAAAAGCGACGTATTCCGACTACGTTATTGCGAAAAACGAGCGCACAGCGGTAGAGACGCAACGCGAAGTTGTCAAAAAGTTGCTTGCGAAACTTCAGGAGAGTGAGCGTACAATTGTAACGCTGCGTTACTTCGGCGAGATGTCCAGTGCGGAGATTGGCGAATTTTTAGGGATATCGGCCAATACAGTTCGGAGTCGTTTGCGCCGTGCGCAGCAACGTCTAAAGAAGGAGGAACCCATGATACGAGAAGCTTTAGAACATTTCCAAATCACACCGAATCTCACAGAGAATATCATGCGCGAGATTTCACGTTTGAAACCGGTCGCGCCCTCAGGCGGTCAACCGTTGGTGCCGTGGGCGGTAGGTGTTTCTACGTTGGCAGTTGTCTTTTTGATGTTGGGTATCGGAAACCATCAACTTTTATCACGTTTCCAAAAGTCGTATAGTTTTGATGCGCCTTCGGAGATGACAGTAGACATTATTGAGGCACCCATGGTGCTGGACCTGGAATCCAAACCGGATATCCGGACACAACTTGGCAATGCTGCCGCGCCTAGTAAAAACGAGGGTACCGGCCAGCAACCTGACGATGTTTTATTCGCTGCTGCGCAGTCGGAAGGCAAAGACGTTTCTGTTTTCAAACAGCAGTGGATTCAGGCGGATGCTCCGAGTGTATCGGGCTATGTTAGTTCTTTTTTCCTTACGTCCGAAGGAACTGTATATGCTTTTAATGGGGATCTCTATAGATTAGTCGAAAATCGGAGCGCATGGCAACGCATCAGCGAAGCAGTCGCGCCTCCAAACGGCGCGATGCCCATGGTAGAGCACGATGGTTTTCTCTATATTGCTGCCTATGATGAAACACTTGCATCAACCGATGGTGGTAGGACTTGGTATACCCACGCGCCACACCCGACAGGATTTACGGTTGGTTTTTTCGTAATAGATGATATATTTTATCTCGCATTTGAAGATCGGTTTTTTCGGTCTGAAGATACTGGAAAAACATGGGATGCCGTAGTGGATGGACTCGCTGGGGAAATTCGCACCTTGAATGAAACGCAAGACATGCTGTTCGTTGGAACACATAACGGGCTACATCGTATGAGAGATGGGACCTGGGAACGCTTGAAATTTCCAGTATTAGAAGCTGAAACGATTCTATCTGTTGCAGTAACTGACGAAAAAATCTATGTTGTGGCACAATTATCATGGGAGGAAAGATCTGCGGACGATCTCCGGCAAATGTCTCGTGGCGAGAAACGTTCTTGGTGGATATTCCGATCAACCGACTTAGGGGATTCGTGGAAAGATATAACACCTACAAATGCTTGGCACGTAAAAGGGCTTCCTCCGCCCATCAAACTTATTGCTGCTGGGGAAACGCTGTTGGCTATGGAGAAAGGCATGGTGCGTTCAAGTAATAGCGGAGATACTTGGATGGAGCCACAGCAGCCAGGGACTTCACCAACTTTGGTTAATATAGCAGCTGCTGTAGCATTGGATGAAAACACTTTTTATGTTTCCAATAATGATGGAATTTACCGTTCTATTGATGGTGGTGCATCGTGGCATCGATTTAATGCAGTCGGTCATGGGCAAGTGAACACCCTCATTGTCCTCGGAAACACACTCTATGGAAGAAGCGGAAACAAGGTTGTTAAAACGACCAGTAGAGGACATTCATGGAAGACGATTCAAACAAATATACCTATGACAGCACCTCACAGAGATGAACCACCTATCATTACTCAGATAGTCAAATCCGGTGGGGTCCTTTATGCAAAAGGTAAAGTACCCAGCGAAGAAGTCCGTCTATATCAGATTTCTCAGGATAGCAAGACACTGATACAGATCCAAGATGCCCCCGTCTTCCATTCGAGAACGTTAAGGAATCAGTTGTCTCAAGGAGTCTCCTTTGACCTGCAAAGTAAATCATTTCTTGAACAGTTACAACAGGGCACTTCTGGCGCGACCCAGTTCTTCAAACGATTGGCAGAAGGGGATCCGCAGCGATCCAGTCAACTTATCCGTGGTGGGTTGCGGGGGGCGTTTGCTGTCTCTGACAACACGTTTTACATGGAATATAACTATAAACTCTTCCGATGGGAACCCGGTGATACTGAATGGTACGACACCGAACAGGAAGAAACCGTTGAACTGACTCGGCAATTGGCATTCAAAGAACTGAAACTTGCGACTTCAGGGAATACGATCTACGTCGGCAAACGAGATGGACATCTCGTCGTCTCGTTTGATAAAGGGAATAATTGGCTCGATCTCACGCCGGCCCTACCGTTTCCTGTTAAAGATTTCAATGATATAGTGTTTGTGGGTTCCACGGTGTATGTGGCGACGGATGCAGGTGTTGCCGCATCCAGTGATGGTAAGCAGTGGCGTGCGATCACCGATGCAACGGGAACGTCTCTTATTATCAGACAATTGGCTGCGGAGAGCACAACGCTTTATGGTGTGTCCAAGTCAGGTGTCCATCGATTGGAAAACGGCACGTGGAAAGAGGTTGCTTCAGAAGTGCCAGATAGCGTGACCACACTTGCTGTTGATGGAAATGTGTTGTATGTCGGCACGCAAGGCAGCGGCATGTTGCACTTCAATCTTGATGACTAATCGAGACGCTTATAGCTTGCTTGGGCGGTGTTACAACGCCGCCCTTTTCCTGCCTCAAAAACCCTCAACCCATCTACCTACTTCACATTCTTGGCTCTTACAAGTCCATTGAGTCCTCATTTCACTGGCAGCCTTTTCGCTGTAGGATTCTCACTGCGAAGCACTTCCGGTCGCGACCCGGCTGCCCGCTGAAAATCGAATGCCTCTGATCCTTCTCAGAGCAGATGCGCTTTTAGTTGTTTTTATATACAACGTGAGTTTGATAAAGATTTAAAGCAGCCGCTTTTCCGCTGAGCGTCGCCCTACCCCCTGATAAAGGGGCTCAAGGGGCTTCTAAAGATCGCCGTTTTTTGGGGAATCTCTTGCTTTTTTGGGGAATGTGCGTCTGCTGGGGAACTCGCTCATATTTTTCCAAACTGGCGTTAGATAGTGTTTACATTGTGAAAGTTTTTGACATTTTTTGTGGGTTTTGATAGACTCTATAGTATGAAAACTGAACAGATAGAAACCCCTGAAGTCCTTTGCTACCCAAAGCCTACGAGTATTGGCATAACGTGAGTTTGATAAAGACTGAAAGCAGCCGCTTTTCCGCTGAGCGTCGCCCTACCCCCTGATAAGGGGATCAAGGGGTTGTCCTTCTAAAAATCGCCGTTTTTTGGGGAATCTCTTGCTTTTTTGGGGAATGTGCGTCTGCTGGGGAACTCGCTCATATTTTTCCAAACTGGCGTTAGATAGTAAAACCAATAATTATTGAAACATATCCTATCGAAACGAGGCACCTCTGATTCCCCCCTGATAAGGGGGGGGAAGGGGGGAGTGTCTTCCTAAAAGTGTGCATTTATTTTTAGATTTTACGATACTGCATTTATACATAAACCGCCGAAAAAATTACCCTCAAGAACAGGGACATTGGAGAAAGCATAGAGAAATATGGTCATGAAAAGATCGAAAAATATTATTGCACTCAGTTTTCTTTTCCTCTTCACGTGGAGCAACCAAAACATATCTGCCCAACAACCCCTTGCGCAACAGGCGTATGCCCTCATAGAACACCACTGCCTCAACTGCCACGGGGAGAACGGTGCCTTCACAGAGCAACTCATCATTGACCACGCAAC
>RKRO01000381.1 GCA_007571355.1 Candidatus Poribacteria bacterium
TAAAAAAAAAGCGAAGATCTGGCTTGAAATAATTCTCTGACATGAGTCGATAAGCGGTAGCCTCGTCCATCCAATGTGTTATCGTGTCAAAAGAGTCAAGCTGCGTCCGTTTCCTACTGACATTTAGCATGATCAATTTAAATTGCGTGTCACTACGGGCTTTATAGGCATCAGGTATATCCGGGTTAAGATTGATCGCCTCATTATAGGCAGCAAGGGCACTTTCAAAATCCTCCGCTGCTTGATATGCTACACCCCTTTGATACTCAAGATAGGCACGTATCCGCGGGCGGTTTTGCCATTCCGTTAAAGGCTGAACTTCTGCCCGTTCCGCCGCCGTGAGCAATGCTTCTAGCACGTTTGAAGGCACAGCGTACCCCTTACCGGATTTGACACTGCCCCGTGACTGCACAGCTATGACCTCACCTTTGTCGTTTAGCACTGGACACCCACTCCACCCTGGCCCCGCAGCAGGTATGTGCAACTGAAGCCACTTATCCTTTTTCTCGATACGTCGTACAGTCGCTGGGGCCCTGTTTTCCTTGTCACCGTGATAGCCGATGGCACAAACGCGCGATTTTCTTTTCACATCTTCACTGTTACCAAGGCGAAAAGGGATCTCTTCTTCGGAAACTTTTAGTACGGCGAGATCGTTTTTTTCATCAAACGCTGTGATGCCTTCAATTGTGTACGCTGTATCTGTGTCAACATGTTTTACAGTAACACGCATAGCCCCTTGTAAGACGTGAAAACTTGTCGCAATTTGATCACGTTCCACAAAGAAACCACTACAAGTATTAACGTTAGCTTCGTATTTGTTGCTGCCAATATACTTTGCAAAAACCGTTGTCTCCAAAACCGCCATGGTACCTTGGATATTTTTTGGAATTTTGGGGGCATGCTTCTGACGTGAATTCTTTTTTTTTGCAGTCATAAAGAACCTGTCTTTTCTAATGTATGTGGTTTTGAGGGTTACCTTAACTTAGGAGACGACAAAAAGCCTGGCCTGCCTCGGGGCAAATGTAGAATTCAAATAGGACTTGCCATCAGCGGACCAAAAATTTACGTCCGCTCTCATCTCCTTAAACAGATGCCATTCTACGACACTCTTGGCCTCTTGGTGCAGTTCAATCAAAGTATCCATTGGTTCACTGTTTGTGTTGAATAGATAGAAAATTTCGGATGCTTCCGCCTCCCTGTGAAGCACTTGAATGGTGTCTGTCTCCGTATTGTCAGGTTTCACATAGATCGATACGTTCCGAGTTACCCATTTTCGGAGACATTTTGTGAGTTTCACTAATTTCTCGTCAGACGGACCCCGGAGCGTAGTTACACGCCGTCCGTAGATGAGCTGCTCAAGCGGATACGGCTCAAGTCCGATTCGACCGTTTAGCAGATACGGTGTAGGTTCATCTACGATCAATCTGCCTTTTGCTTTCGTGAATGCCTTTAGACGCTTGACTGTTTCTTCTTGAAGCGATATGCAACTCGGTAGCAGCACAACGCTATAAACCTCTTTGATGGCCTTGCCGTTGTTCGGAAAGCAGAGTCCGCCGCTTTTACGACCGTCTTTTCTTGCAGTGGCAGCAGCTATAATTTCTGCGGCACCGAGTGCCTGCTCCGAGACAATTCTGAAGTCATACCCCAGTTCCCATACACTTTGACACAGCCAACCCCACGCTTTCGTTACAGCATTCCACGATTTCTCATCAGGTTTCGTCCAGAGACTCTGCGTCGGGGCTACCATCAGCAGCGGTCTTTTCGGATAGCCGATTGACAACTGCCGTGTCAGATTACGAAAGTCCTCGGCTCTGTTCATCCACAAATTGAAACCGAGACTTGCCTCTTCAAAGTGTCGCGATGTTAGAATATCGTTACTCTTTTTTCGATGGATACAGGCGACCTGTGTATCGCTACATGCCCACCTGGCGACGACAAACCTTTTTGGCGTATCAATTTCGGTGACGTTCAAGATAGGGATGTCTACTTCCGCCAGCAAGGTCCCTAACTCGAATTCCAGAGCCTTAGCACTTCCCGGTAGACTCAAAGCGAAGTGAAGTCCCTCTTGATGACAGAAATCACGCAAACCGCCAAGGAAGCAGGTCGCGAATCGTGTCGTCAAGGTCTTCCAAAAAGTGTTTCTGACAGCCGCTGAGTTGTAAGTTTCATAGAACACCAACGGCAGGTATGCTACAAGTGGTGTTTCCCCCGCTTCCAAGAGGGCAGGACTCCACGGGACTGATGATGTTCCAGCCCCTAAGACGCTCGCTAAAGATAGAAACTTCGGGAGTTCACAGGTAAAACCGATGAGGTGTTGCTTGCCGTAAGTTTTTAAGTAGCCTCTCAGCAGCCGAACTATGAACTGAGAGACCCCGTGGTCACTTAGCAGGTCATCCGTAACCCCTTCTGTCTGATAGAGGTTAATTACTGTGCGTCCACAAAGTCGTTCTGCGATTGTGAGGTTCCCTGCTACACATTGTTGAACATAGTCGCTGATGTTATAGCACGGTTCATTCGCATGCGGTTCCGCAATTAAGTAGTGTTGATTATATTCTGTTGCAACCGACTGGAGGGTGTGTCGAAGTGACCTTTGGATCGCTTCCGCCGTTTCCTCATCACCGAAAGATAAATCTAACGCATTCAACTGATAGCGCGTTTGCAATAAAGCGGATGGCAGCGCAACCCACACATTTTTGCTCCGTCGTAATTCCCCCTGGTGTGCTGCTGCATTTTGCGCCCCTTGCCATGATAGGACGCTCCCCGTGTAAAAAGGATCCGTCTGCACAACTATCCGCTCCTATCCAAAAAATTTGCAACCGTTAAATATTTTGTGATATACTTTTAACCACCGAGGAAGTGTAAAGGTTCGTAAGTAACTTTTACATTAAAAGTGTAGCATACCTTAATAATTCATGCAATCAAAAGTTTTGTTGCATGGCTCGGTATACAAGTCCTGAAACGGTTTTGGATACCTCTGAACTATGTCAAAGGATTCGGCATGAAACTACTTGAAAATATCATATCCGCATTTTCTGTCCTCCGCGCAAGTAAACTCCGTACAATTCTCACGCTTTTAGGCATCACTATCGGGATTGCAGGTATTATCGCAATGATGTCTTTCGGCGCAGGTGCTGAAAAACTTATCATGGCGGAATTTGAGAAGATCGGCGGGCCCAGTATGTTCGGTGTTTACCGTCCCGGACATATCCGCAAAAATGGGCGCTGGCAACGCAATACCAGTCCACATCACCTTGAGATGGAAGATCTCCGTGATATCCTTGCAGAGTGCCCCTCTGTTGAAGTTGCGACTGTCGAAGGGAGCTACTATATCAATCTTGGGGTGAATGGGAAATTCCAGCCGACCTATCTCCGCGCAACAACAAATGAATACCAAGCTGTCCGCGAATGGCGCACAGAATATGGCAGATTCCTCGCCGATACCGATATGGACCTGTGGACAAAGGTCTGTGTTATCGGTTCAAAAATTTGGAAAGAACAGTTTAAAGGTGAGGACCCCATCGGCAAAGAAGTCATCATCAACAATTTTGGGAACAACAAACGGTTTACTGTTATTGGGGTCATGGAGAGCCGAGGTGACGGATTAGAGCACGGGAAAAGCGATGACAATATGCTTTTCATTCCGATTACAACCGCACAAAAACGGTTCTGGGGACACGATCACGTCGGGCACATCATGGTGCGTGCGAAAAGCCCGTTTCACGTCGATCAGGCACTCAAAGAGGTAAAGACCATTATTATGCGCAATCACGGCGGCGATGATACCTTTTTCCGAACCTGGTCCGCGAAACAGGGCATCGCACAAGCGAAAAGAATGATTTTTATCATAGAGACAGTATTGGTCGTCATTGCGTCTGTCTCTTTGATTGTTGCCGGTATCGGGATTCTCAACATTATGCTCGTCTCGGTAACCGAACGGATACCAGAGATCGGATTGCGGAAAGCCGTTGGCGCGAAGAATTTTAACATCCGAATGCAGTTCCTCATAGAATCTGTCATCTTATGTCTAATGGGCAGCCTGCTTGGTATCGCTTTCGGCGCGATTGCCGGGAGAGGCTTTGCTTGGGTCGTGGGCAGGTTTTTAGATGATATGACTTGGCCCTCAGTAATTACGCCAGAGGCAGTGCTGATTTCTGTCGGTGCCGGGGCAGCCGTCGGCATCTTTTTCGGCTACTATCCTGCCAGCCAAGCCGCAAAAATGAGTCCCATTGATGCCATCCGTCATACATAAAGCTAACAGCAATGTCAATAACCAAGTAAAAAGGAGAGAACGGATGCCGCATTCGCAAACAAACCCTGAATCTATTCAAGACCTATCGGTACCCGACACAATGACACTGGAAGAATTTCTTGAAAATGACTTAGAGGGGTATGAATATGTAAAAGGCGAATTAGTTCCCATGCCTCCAACGTCAATGGAGCACGGTGAGATAAGCAGCAGCGTTCTCCGCCGTTTGAGTCCGCATGTCTTTGAGCATCAGTTGGGACGTTTGTATACCGCAGGTACGACATTTCACTTAGGGGACCGAGTGGTGAAACCTGATGTTGCGTTTATTTTAACGGACCGATTACCAGAAAACAGGCGTAAAGGGTCGCCTATTCCACCAGATCTCGCTATTGAGATCGTCTCTCCATCAGATAAACAGTACGATGTTACCGAAAAAGCCTTAGCCTATCTGAAGGCAGGAACACGCCTCGTTTGGGTGATTGAACCGGTCGCGAAAACAGTAATGGTCTACCGCTCCGAGACAGATTTTACGTTGCTTAACAGTGAAGACACATTAACAGGTGAAGATGTCGTTGAAGGATTTAGGTGTCCAGTCGCGCAACTCTTTGAATAGATCTTAAGGTGGAGCAATGCCTATTTTTAGATTAGAAGAAGATACACTCATCATCGCACAAGAAACGAACGTTGGACTTGAACAACATCTGGAGACTTGGCTTGAAAATAGCCCGTGGGCAATCATCCAAGATGAACTCGTTCTGTGGATTGACAGACAACCGAGTGCACAGGATGAGGAAGGTACTATCTTCCCAGATTTGCTTGGTGTCGATTCAGAAGGGAACCTTGTCATTGTCGAATTTAAACGAGGAAGAACTCCGCGGGATGTTGTGGCACAACTGCTTGAGTACGCATCATGGGCAAGCGAACTTTCTGAGGAACAGATTCATGAGATTGCTGATGCCTATTTTGAAAAACGCGATGCATTCAGAGGAAAAACCTTCTTCGAGGCATTCAGGGAGGTATTAGATGTTCCTGAAACTGAGGGGCTTCCATCCCTCAAACGGAAGTTGCGTTTATTTGTAATTGCAGAAGAAATACATCCGCGAGTTGCGCGTGTTTGCCGATTTCTCCGAATTTCATACAAAATGGATGTTAGTTGTATAGCGGTTTCAAGGTTTCAGACTGAATTCGGAGACGAGATTGTTAATACAGAAACTAAAGTCGGAGATGAAGAGATTGTTACACGAACTTCGCAATGGTCGGGGGACAAAGGCGTTAGGGCAGTGGTGCAGGAAGCAGCTCAGGAATTTACAAGGGGAGATGTAAACATTGAATTTACACAGAAGAATATCGCTACGCTTATTTTAGAGAAATATCCAGACTTCAACAAAAATACAATAGGAGCTCAGATTATCGCTGGATGTCCCAACCACGGTTCGTACCGTTATCATGCTGGGAACTACAAATATTATTGGAAAATAGGAACAGGAAAATACCGTCTATATGATCCCGAAAGAGATGAGATTCAGAACGATGATGAATAAGTTAAAGATGACTTATTTTGAAAAAGAAGATATATTGCATCTTGTGATTTCCGATGAACCTGAAAGCGCCAGTTTAGAACTGAGTCCTAATATCACAGCTGAACTGAACGAAAATAGTAAATTCATCAGGATCGAAAATTCTCAAAGCAAGTGCTTTCATTCAGAATACAATTCTGGATGCTATCTTACTTGGGGACTTTTGCTGACTACTAAGCTTTGGACAATTTTCAGCGGGGCAGGCAACCTATAAGAAATCCGCAGAAACACCCAACAAATACCCCCAGCAAAAACTCCGGACGCAAGAGACATAGCACGCCTACGGGGTGCGAAAGTTTCGATAGACCGATTTCTATAGATATACCACTCCTACGGCGTGCGGATTTTTCTACGGGTTTCTTGCGTGTGTGAAACTATCGGAAAATAGACACGCCTTTGGAACACAACGCCCACGAAACAAGGATTGTCCAAACTTTGGTTTAAATTAGAAAAATCAGAGGGGGCGACATGTCAAAAGGAAACTTGTCATCACCGCAAAAACGAAACTTGAAAAGGAGTTTAATGTCTCTTTTAAACATGCTTATAGAGCAAGGCTGGATCCCTATCGAAATCAGTAGGACAGCACTTGCAGAAGATGTGAGAGTCGCCGTCCAACAGGCAGTAAAAGACCATCCACGCAAGCGTAATTTTCTAATCAACGTGGATGCTGGCAACATCGACCGCACCGCGATAGAAGCAACTATAAAAAAGCTAAGTGGCGAGCATGGCACGCACGCACTCCTGCTTGTTTTTAACAAATTTGAAGTAAAAAGGAGATAGCGTTAGGAGCGGTTATGGTTTTTTAGTTTATCGCTTTTATTACACCACTGTCA
>RKRO01000125.1 GCA_007571355.1 Candidatus Poribacteria bacterium
CATTTAATGAATTCATAGGAGATAAGAAACAACGAGACAAACTGATAAGAAGCATCGTGGACACGAGGAACTATCTCACCCATTATGACAAATCATTGGAATCGAAAGCCACTAGCGGTAGTGAGCTATTGCGTCTCCGTGAGAAGATGGAGGCAATCTTTCAACTTTGTCTCCTTCAAGCATTGGGGTTTGCACGAACAGAGATTCAATCTCTTCTTGATAGAAATCAGAACCTACGGCACAAGCTTGGAAAAATCTGACAAAGCACTGAATGAAGATTTCCTGCGTATTCCATGGCTTTGTTTTGCTACATGGTAACGACAGACACCAACGAACAAGATACGAAGATCGACCGGCTGGTGTACAAACTCTACGGCCTGACACCCGAAGAAATCTCGGCAGTAGAGGGATCGAAGCAGCAAAGATGATCTGCCATAAGCGGCATGGTTGCAGGAAACCGACAACGAGAACGGCGCGGCTGATTGACAGCATTCCGCAAATCTTGACAAAATAAGACCTAGTCAAAGGGGGATAGGACAGATGCACAGCGATTTCCTATATGCAAGGCCGTCATTTGTGGAAGGGTTAGCACGGATCATGGATTTTGGAAACACCCTGAACGAGTACAACACATCACCCACGGGCGAGGAGGCGGATTTCACTGCGATAGGTGTTGACTGGTACAGGATAGGCCAAGACCTGCATGATGCCATTGGGCAATTCGAGGTCGAACATGCTAAGGAAAGTGACGCCGTCAAAATACGGCAATGAGTAAACGAAACAAAAACCGCACAACCGCCCCCAATCCACCCGCTACACGTCAGACGACTCTCGTTTCATCCGAAACCAGCCTAAAAGAATCTATTTCCTGGTCAGGTCCAATCCCCCCGCCGTCGGCACTCCAAGGATACGAAAATATCATCCCGGGATCAGCAAATAGAATCCTGGAGATGGCGGAGAAGCAGACGGAGCATCGCATCGAACTCGAAAAAATCGTCATCCAGGGGGATACCACGAGAAGTTATGTGGGCTTGATTGCAGGATTCATCCTTTCGGCGATGGTCATTGTCGGTGGCATTTATCTGATCTCAACCGGACATGATTGGGCTGGAGGCGTGCTTGTGGGACTGGACCTAGTTGGATTGGCTAGCGTTTTCGTATACGGCTCTCGCTCTCGCCGAGCCGAACGCGAGCAAAAATCCTCAGAAACAACTCCTCCGCAGACACCGACGAGCAAGAAGCAACACCAGATTGGCTAGTCATCCAACTCCGGCCTGACCGGGGAAGAAGTCAGGATAGTCGAATATCATGCCAGATGAACCATTGCCACAACCGATAGGCGAAACTCGCTTACCGCCACCTTCTTTAAGTCCTGAACAACAGGAGCTTTGCAATCGTTTGGACGAATGGCACAAGCTGTACGGATTAAAGGTAACCCCCTCGGAAATGTTTCGCGGAGCCGTGTTTGCTATCAGACCAGCATGTGAGAATAATCCTGACGGCATTGCACAAGCTGCTCACTCCCTGCGAGAAATTCTTTATCCTTTTTGGAGCCCTCAAGTTAAAAATGTCCCTGACAAAAAAGAAGCAGCCCTAAAAAATACGGGTTCAGTTCATAGAGACGAAGCCTTTATCAACGAAGTAGGGAAAGTATATGGCCAACTCAATAATCTGGCTCATCATAGGGGCACTTCGACTAAGCCAGATTTCTCAAACCTCACAATACCTGATTTTGAGCGGCTATTAACTGAGTTTGAGAGAGTTATGCGGAAAGCATTAACCCGCCAAATTGATGTACATAGAGAGATAGACCAAATCTTGAGTGGCGACCTAACACAAAACATTTTAGATGCCCCGATAGCCTAACGATGAGCAACGATACACCAAAAAAAAAATGAATAAAGAGCAACTTCGCGACCTTATACATGTCAATCCGGATGCTCGCCAGTATTTCTACTCCAAAGCCGACGAGCGTCTGCTGAATTGGCTTTGGCAGAATGGATTTTTGGACGTCATCAAGGAAAAGATGGAAGATCAAACCTGCTATGGAGACATACTCCCGGAGCTTCACTACCTTGTGCGAATGTCTGAAACGGCTCCAGCAAAAGCAGTGGATATTATGCTCGAGATCCCAATATCTTCTGAAACGTTTAATCCAGTGGTTGTTGAGCGATTCTTGACCATTTGCCGTAAGCTTCCGGCAAACCAGCTTACCCGTCTAGTGCAGAAAATCCGTGATGAACGCTGGATACCTTTGATGAGCACTTTCAGGCCTTTTAGTCTACTGGTCCCCCAATACAAAAAGATGTTCAAAGTCTTGGCTGACTCGAAGAATTTCCAGAGCTTGTTGGTGCTTGCCGAAGCAGTGTTGGTCGTGCGGACTCAAGAAGAAAGAGAAAGAACGCCCAGAGGTCATTACAGTAATCCTTTCTACTTTGGTGACCGGTCATTTGACAACCTGTCATCCACAAAAGTTTTTGAGCATTTGTCTCACGTGGATGCTGAATACAGGGAGCAGACGCTTGACTTGACCACAAAGGTAACCGCTGAAGTCATTGCTTCAACATCAAGTCAAGAATCTGATTTTGGGCAGCTTCGGAAGTTGGTTGAACAGAAACTTGGTGCTGAAGAAGAAAACGAGCAAGTCTTTAGGGTTGACGATCGTTTTTTGCTCCTCAACGTAGATTTCTTTGATCTGGAGTCAGGTGGAGAGGATCGTTTCTCGCCAGAACCCGACGTGCGTGAACTAGCGGCGGTCATCAAGACGCTTGCTCAAAAATTAATTGGCGACCGATGTGACAATCCAGAAGCCATCCGCAATGTCTATGAAAAATTTGTTGGAGATTTTGATAATCCTGACGCAAGACTACCCGACAGCCAGGCAACGTGGCATTTACGGCTCTTTGTCTTGAGCTTGTGCCCTGAGGTCTTTAAGGATGAACTCAAAAAGGCCTTGTGTAGACTGTTTGAGGTTGAGCAATTCCACAAAATTACCAGCGGTACAGAGTACAAAAAAGCTCTACAAAAAGGATTTGCCGCTTTATCCCCACAGGACAGACGCCACTATGTGGAGTGGGTTGTAGAATATTTTACACAACAAAACCGAGGGCAAGAGATTGAAGAAAAAAAATGGAGTATTCGCAATGGTTCTCAAATCCTTTCGATGATTGCAGGACAGCTTACGAAAGAAGAAAAAAATCACGCAAAGAGCGCAGGGTTTGAACTTGATCCGCACTATCAGCCGACACCAAGTATAGGAAAAGTGCAATCCGGAACTGTGACGCCACGAGGGCCCATTACAGAGGAAGAATTCGTGGAACTCTCCATCGCCGGGATAGCCGAAAAACTCCGTAATGAGTGGAAGCCGAACGAATTAGCTAAACGAAACACAAGTAATGATTTTCTGAACCCCCTGAATGCAGATGGCGTTACTCAATTATTGAAGAACGATATCCCTAAGCGGTTACAGGAATACATACAGAACGCCGAGAACTTTTTCGAACGAGAAGTGCTTGATGCACATTACACGTATTCTTTCTTGTGGCAGATTCAGGAGACGATCCAAAACCATAGTGAAACCGCTTCAACAGTCCATTGGGATAGAGTCATTGATCTCTGTACGGCAATAAAAACATCCGGTGAACAAGCCCCCTTTGAGCGAGAAAGGAGAGGCCACAGTTTGTTTGATGCTTGGCTTGTCGGCTGGGATGCAGTTCACTGTGCCATGACCGATGTTTTAGAGGCGTTACTTACTGAAAAGAACGGCTTGGCACCGATTGACTTTGGCACATATCGAGACCAAATCTTCAGTATTGTCAGCTACCTCCTTTCACACCCTGACCCATCTCCCGAAGACGAACAAAAAATGAAGTCTTCGGGAGATGCAGACTCCAAGGTCAGCGACCCTTTTTTTATGGCCATCAACGCCGTACGTGGCAAAGCTTTCAGGACATTTGCATTGTTCGTGGATCAGGACTGCAGGAAATTCAAAGAGGAAGCTACCGTAAAAATTGCCGACGACGTTAAAGATCTCTACGAAAAGGCTCTGGAAAAAGAAAATACGCGCGCGCTGATGTTTCTGTTTGGGCACCACCTTACGAGGTTTTATTTCCGAGACAGGGATTGGATTCGAAGGCTCCTGCCGCACATATTTTCTCAGGAGCCGGACAAGAAGCATCTCTATACGGCGGCATGGGAAGGCTATCTTGTTAATCATCTATACGAAGAGATGTTTTTTGATCCTGAAATCCAAAAACTCTATGAGCGCGGTCTTGCGTTAACAGGCGCCGATTACCCGTCGCAACAAAAACATTTCAAAAAACCAGACGAGAGCATTGTGGAACATTTTGCGCTTGCCTTTATGCACTACAAAAAATTTCAGTTCGACCACCCTTTATTTAAGGCTTTCCGGCAAGAGAATAATCCTGAACGGCATGAAAACTTTGTGAATTTTCTCGGACGCTCGTTTATATCTGGAAATACTGAGAATGTACGTGAACTTTTGAGAACAAAGCCTGAAAGCAAAGAGCGGCTAAGAAAATTTTGGGACTGGCTGCTTGAGCATTGCCAGGATCAAAAACCGTTTGCGGAATTTGGCTTGTGGATCAATCTCGAAAACGGAATTTTCGAGCCTGCATGGCTTGCGGAACGAGTCAGAAAAACTCTCGAAAAAACAGAAAGGGCTTTAGATTTTGACCATGAACTCACCAAAGCCATAGTCAGGCTGGCACAAGCAAATCCAAAAGATACGCTTGAGATCGCTCGATCGTATTTGCTTGAAGGAGGTATTTGGAGAGACGAACAACGGTATCTATTACTGTATACTGATGATTGGGTTCAATGGAAAGAGGCATTCAAAATTCTCTATGACAATCCGGAAACAAAGCAAAAAACGTCTGTTTTGATTAATAACCTTATTCTCAAAGGCGGAAACCCATTTTGGTGTTTGAAAGAAATCGTAGATACGAATGGGGAATCACGTACTTGACACACCCAAAGACGCTTAGCCTTCAGGTAGAGTCCCCGGACGGAAAAACTGGCTGACAAAATTCTCATAGATCATGCAGCATCGCGGATACGTAGAGCGAAGCGCCTCCTCTTGTTGTCCCAGAGATGAATAAACATGATTCGCAAAGTCGCCGTTAAAAATTTCAAGCTGTTCAAACAACAGGAATTCGAGATCCCCCTGCATCTCGTTGTTGTCGGGCCGAACAACGCCGGCAAGACGACGCTTCTCCAAGCTATTGGCGCATGGGCGGAAATCGCCTATCAATGGTTGGAGAATAATCCTGATCTGGTGCGAGAAGAAGACGGGAACTATCAGAGCACCAATCTTAACTTGTTACGATTCCATTCGGTTCCTCTGGCTGATTTCGCTCATCTTTGGAAAGATAAAAATGTACGGGAACCTACGTCAGTCACGTTGCACACGGATCAATGGGCAATCGAATTTGAGATTCTCTATAAAGAAACTGAAATGGCTTCCATTCGTCCGGGCAAAAACGTACCTGAAAACGATTTGGAAACGTATCTCAACAATCCGCTTCTACCCGTTTATATTCCGCCTCTCTCTGGGGTGGAAATTGTGGAACCTTCTTTTAATCTGGCTCATGTTCTCCCTGCTCGCCTGGCGAGCGCGCAGTCGGGCAGCATATTGCGCAACCTGCTTCTTGTGGTCAGTCAGTCCCAAGAAAAATGGAAAAAGTTACAGAACGTCATCCAGGATTTTTTCGGCTACACATTAGACGCCCCAAGCGCCGGCGCACACATCCATGCACGTTACCGGCATTCAGTGGAAGGCCAATCTTATGATTTGAGTAACGCGGCAAGTGGATTTTTACAAGTCCTGTTGATTTACGCCACGTTATTGGCAAAGGAAGAAGCCCGGGTTGTTCTAATCGATGAGCCGGACGCACATTTGCATCTTTTATTGCAGGATAAAA
The DNA here is from genome assembly GCA_007571355.1 of Candidatus Poribacteria bacterium. Classification (GTDB taxonomy): domain Bacteria; phylum Poribacteria; class WGA-4E; order WGA-4E; family WGA-3G; genus WGA-3G. The sequence continues at coordinate 5,943 of RKRO01000125.1, forward strand.
TGTACCGTGACCTGTATCGTTTTTCTCAAGAAACGCGATCCCAACTCATCATTGCCACACATTCGGAGCGCCTTATCAATGCTGTCGCCGATGTCGATGCACATAATCTGCGCTTATTAGCAGGCCATCTGAAAGAAGTCCCGAATAAACATACATTGGCAGATACCTTGGAATTGGAAAACGTGGACATCCTGCTGGCACAAACCGAGCCGGGAATGCTGTATACCGAAGGGCCATCGGACGTTACCATATTAAGGGAATGGGCGAAGGTTGTGGGGCATCCGTCTTTACCTTTTCTGGAAAACCCTTTCTGGAAGGAACCAGCATCGAGTGATAGGCCTGCTGTCAAACATTTCTCTGCCATGCGATTGCTTGTCTCCGATTTTCGGGGAGTGGAGTTGTGTGACGGTGACAACAAAGAGCACGGCAATCTGCCCGACTCCCCGAAAGGCATGAAGCGTCTGTTCTGGACCCGCTACGAAATTGAAAGTTATTTGCTGCACCCCAGGAGCATCAGCAGGTACGTGGAATCGAAAACGTCGCAGGAGCTTGCGGAGAAAGCGAAGGAGTATATGAGTCAGCAACTGCCCCCCGCATTGTACGAAAATCCATTTGACTCCTCGGATTTTTTATTAAGCACCAAGGCGAAAAATGTCCTTTCAAACATTTTTCAGGAAGCAGGACTCACTGTACAAGAATCGGATTTTCA
>RKRO01000506.1 GCA_007571355.1 Candidatus Poribacteria bacterium
AATGCTGGGCGGGGCAACCCCGCCCCTACGCACTTGGCAGTTGCCTTGCCTCAAAAAAATCGGAAGCGTATTTTCTAATATCGCTTGAAACTTTACGATAAAATTTGATTTCAAGGCGATCTTTTGATAAACTTAATATTATGAATACTGAAACCCAGAAAAAAATTGCTGCAGAAAAAGCGACAGAAGCTGTCCGATCCGGTATGATCGTCGGATTGGGGACAGGTTCTACTGTCTATTACGCGCTCTTGAAACTCGGCGCGATGGTGCACGAGGGGCTTGATATTGTCGGTATTCCGACCTCTGAGGGTACCAAGAAAATTGCATTGGCGCAAAAGATACCCCTCACAACGCTCGCTATGCACCCCGCCATTGACCTGACGATAGACGGTGCCGATGAGGTTGACGCACATCTTAATTTGATTAAAGGTGGCGGTGCCGCGCTCGTTAGAGAAAAGATTATCGCCAACGCCTCAAAAAAAATATTGATTGTCGTTGATGAAAGCAAGGTGTCACGTGTCCTCGGCACCAATTTTCCGCTTCCAGTAGAGATTGTGCGGTTCGGGTGGGAAGCGACGCAGACTGCGGTCAATCGGATTTGTGGAAGTTCCACTTTACGGGTTGCATTCACGCCGGATGGAAAGCAAAACCCGCTGATCACCGATAACGGTAACTATATCCTCGACTGCCACTTTGCCGGTATCTCTGCGCCCGCAGCAATTGAGCTGCAGTTAAATAACATTCCCGGGGTGTTGGAAAACGGGATTTTTGTCAACCGCGCCGACAAGGTTATTATCGGTACACCTTCCGGCATCCGCTACATGGAGTAGCCCCAATGCTTCGACCGCTTCTCTCACTCTTCCTGCTCATTTCTATCATAATCACGGTTCCGTATCCAGTTAGGGGTGAAGTACTGACTCAGAGTGGGTTAGTAGACATTCCGACGGGGCGGGTGCTGGCGCACGGTATATTCGAGGCAGGCGTTTATCTCGGTTTCCCACAAGCGGCAATGCGCCGATCCACGACAAATTTTGGCGATGCGTTTGCAGCGCGCCTCAATTTCGGATTGTTTGACCGACTTGAAGTCGGACTGACACATCTCTGGGACGCAGACGTTCCAGATTCAACCGTTGTGCGGACAGCGAACTTGAAGTTACTGCTGCTAAAAGAGCCAGAAGCGGGCGTAGTTCCGGGGGTCGCAATAGGCATAGATAAACTCGGCAACCATGTTTTTTCGTCGGACTCTGAGGCGGAAGGCAGTGCGATACCTTCGGCGTTCTTTGCTGTCAGCAAAACTTTTAACCTCCCACGGGTCCATCTGTTTTCGTTGCACGTCGGGATCGGTACACAGCGGTTTGCGTTTGAAGAGCAACCTATAGGTGTATTTGCCGGTTTGAGCAAAGAATTCCAACCCGCTTTTGCAAGAGGTGACATCGCGATGCGTCTGGAGTTTGATGGATTGGGTGTGAACGCCGGTTTGCGTTATGTCACCTCAAGCGGCCTTCAGGTTGCCCTTGGTGCCGAGACTTTGAACAGTCCTAACGAACGCCGCTATCTCGCCGCGGTTTCGTGGACGAATCAACAGTTGCTCGAACAGATTAAGGAAACGAGGCGCCTGATTACACGTGCGACAGCACTCGTGGTCGAAACCAGGCGCGCGATTTCTGATAAAAAAGCAGCGGATCAGGCTACGGAGTCTCCGCCGTCGCAATAGATTGCATGACGGTTTGGAGTGATGTTAAAAGTTCCGACAAAAAATCTTGCGGTGGCACGAGTATAATTTCGATTCGCCGATTTTTGGCTTTTGCCTCCGGCGTTTCTGCGGTATCTATGGGTTGGTAGAAGGCATAGCCGGTGGCTGCCAAGCGTTCCGCGCTCACATTTGCATGTTCCTGCAAGTATTTCACGGCTGCGATGGCGCGTTCAGTGGAGAGATTCCAATTCCGGAGTGCATCGCCGCCGATAGGTGTGTTATCGGTGTGTCCCTCAATCCGGATGGCGTAATCTGAATAGTCGGCATTTAGCAGGACCTCTTCCGAAATTGCGTCGAGAAGCGATTTCCCCTCTGTGCTGAGAATTGCACTGCCGGTTTCAAATAGGATTTTACCTTTGACATCAAGTTTCAACCGGCCCGCCTCATCTAACACGGCCCCCACGGTATCTTTAAACCGCTCTTGGATAGCCGTAATTGAACGTTGTGATTGCTCTCGGATTCGTTGTAATTCGGATTCGATCTCCGTCAGTTTTGCGCGGAGACTCTCTTTCTCACGTTCGAGCGCGCTTTTGTCCTGTTGGAGTGCGTTCCGCTCCGCAGCGATTTTTCGGGCGGCTGCACTTGCATTCTGCAATATTTCTTTCGTTTGATCGAGTTCGGAACGTGTCTCCGCCAAGGTCTTTTGCGTTTCAGACAATGTGGTTTCGGTTTCGGCTAATTTCTTTTCAAAATCAGCTTTGGCAGTCTCAGTTTTTTGCAGTGCGGTTTGGGTGGTTGCCAATTCTGCCTGCGTCTGTTCAAGACCTTTTGAAGTTGAATAGAGCAGGACTCCCAGAACGAGGGCAGCAATAGCCAGAACAGCGATGGAGACAATAGCCAGAATTTTTTCTTTAGACATTTACTTCTCCTTGTAAGCGAAGGATCGCGTCAAAGTCGTCGTTTTTTGAGGTTTTGTTATTTTTTTCTATGCCGCATACCGTGCAGCGGTGCGTCAGGACATAATTGCCGTGCTTTAGGGTAAACGTTATCGGCTCCATCATGCCTTGACAGAACGCGGCTCGGTCGCCGGGGTAGACATCAACGTGCCGGCTCCAAAGGCATTCTGGGCAGTGATTGGTGTAGCCATCGCCTTTGACAGAGGCACCACAATGTGTGCAGATGAAGTCTTCAATATGGCGTTGGAATTTTTTGTTCATGTGAGATACTCCAAGGCTTTAGACTTGCTGCTACAACACTTCCTATTAGGTATCTATAAAAGGCTTGACATCCCACAGTAAGATTGTGCCATCAAAACTCCCACTCGCCAGTAGTGTGCCATCCGGAGAGAAGTCGATCGACTGCACGTCTGTCGTATGTCCCCAGAAGGTATGTATATTTTCGCCTGTGGCAACCTCCCACAACCGGATTCCTGTCTTCACCATTCCGCTATGCCACCAATCTCCAGATGCAAGATATTTGCCACACGGTGAGAACGCAAGTGCATACGGCTTCCAATTGTTATCAGGTTGTAGAATTGTACGTAGTGTTATCAGTTTCTCAGCGCACCACAAGCGAATCTCGTCGACCATTCCGCCAGCAATTATCTTACTACACGGTGAGAACACTATCGCTATAGGTGTACGCGGCGCACCTATAGGCAACATGGCAATTTGTTCACCTAATTCAACATCCCATACTCGAGCGGTTCCGTCAGCGGCTCCGCTCACCAGTCGTTTTCCATCCGGCGAAAACGCCAACGAGGAAATATAATCCGTATGCCCTATAAGTGCCCCCAACTTCACCTTACGTTTGAAATTCCATAGATAGATCGTGTTTTCTCTACTTCCAATCGCAATCTGATGACCGATCGGAGCAAATACCAAGTGTCCAAATTGCGCCTGTTGTGTAAATTTAACAATCGGTTCATCAGATTTTTCAACATCCCACACACTGATAGCCTGTTCATTGTTGGATCGGTTCATCTTAAAGGCAACAGCCGAGATGTTACCATCTGGACGAAAAGTGAAGGAGCGGAAGCGCGTCTTTTTCAGTAAAGTTTCACGCGACTGCTTACGTTCAACATCCCATAACACGATACCGCCGCCAAAACGTTTACACGCGAGCATGCGTCCATCTGGCGAAAATTGAACGGGGCCCAACTGACAAGCAAACTCACCAGGTGTTGAGAATGTGTTTATGTTCTGGAGTTTAACTTTTTTAGACGGAGTAGTGCCTACATGTGTGTCGGATAGAGCCAATTGCGGGAATTTTTTAAGCCACTTAGCCTGAATACTCTCTGGATGTAGTTCCAGGGTGCGTAGTTTTTGGCGGCGTTCTACGTCCCAGATTTCAATTGTATTTTGTTGATCCACAGTCGCAAGTAATTCGCCCTTTAGTGAGTAGAATGGATTTTTCCTAAATGTCCCAGACTCAGTAAAAATCATCTTCGGAGCATTCTTTCCAAACTCCCACACGTGTAGTGTTTTATCCCCGTGAGTTGTACATGCCAACAGACGACTGTCTGGTGAGAAAGCAAAATTTCTTCCCTCAAACTTCATAATTGGTGTGCCGGTTTCTGATGGCCATACGTAAGTTTGGTAACCTGCTGTAGCGGCAAGGAATTTTCCATCTGGTGAAAAACCGAGTCGGGAAATTCCACTTTTGGGTTCATGTCCTTCCCAATCCATCTGCGCGATGCACACACCGTTTTGGACATCCAATACCTCAACAGTGCGCTTAGAACTTGCAGCAGTGGCGATCCAACAAATGTCTGGAGAAAAGGTAATGTATCTACTTCTCATCCGTTTTATCTTTATGATACATTCACCATTCTGAACATCTCGCACTCTAATAATACCATCCCAATTTCCAATGGCAATCCACTTACCATCTGGAGAGAAGTTGACAGCAGAAATAAGCCCGCGTTCCGTTTCCCACAACGCAATAGGCAATCTTGACGACATTTCGTACCACCAGAGTCCTATACGAGTACCAACAGCGAAATATGTGTAATCGGGAGAAAGTGCCACCTCACTATCGCGTTGTTCACGTAACCCTTTCCCCAATCGGGCGATTGCGCCTCTGGGTAACGCCCAAGTGTTCCCTGAAGGGTCACCTGGAACAACATTATATGGGACAGGTTTCCAGTTTTGCATTATATTGATCCGAGATTATAGTTCCGCGCGGGTCATGAAGGTTGCATAGATAGCGGAGGTCCGCACGAGATCGGGAATATTTACACGTTCATTGATGGCATGCCCGCCTTCGCCACTGGGTCCGTATCCGATTCCCGGTAAACCTGTATTGACGAAATAGTGCAAGTCCGTAAATCCGGTAGTGCCTTTAAATTTCGGGCGATTGAAACGGACGATCCGCACCGCCTCGGCGAAGGCTTGGGCTATTGGTGAATCGGTATCCGTTAAGCAAGGTTCGATCCGTAAGATCGCGCGTGCTTCTGCGTCCAAATCGGGATAGTATTGGCATGCCCCAGCGATCGCTTCTCGCAATTCGAGCTCGGCACGTTCAAGTTCCTCGTTGGGGGTAATCCGGCGGTCGATTGAGAATGTGGCACTTGCGGGGACGGTGTTGACTTTATCGCCATCAGTTCCACGAAAGGTTCCACCGATGTTCATTGTTGGGTAGCGGTCACTGCCATCGGGGAGTTTAAATACGCGTTCCGGTGATTTTAAATTCCGTTTAACGCGTTGGAGTGCCGTTACGAGTTCCGCGGCCTTTTCAAAGGCGTTTATCCCCTTATCTGGCTGTGCCCCGTGTGCTGCTTTACCTTTAACCTCGATTTCTAACCAGAGTACGCCGTTATGGCCGTTGCCGATGTTCATCTCCGAGCCGCCTTCACAGTTAACAACGTAGTCGGCGTTAACCAAACTTTTCTCGACGATATAGCCTGCCCCTAACGCTCCACCGGTCTCTTCGTCGCAGGTGAACGAGCATTCAACGTTAAATTTGGGTTGCGTGCTCGTTTCTTGGACAGCTTGAATTGCAAATAGGAGTGCAGCGATAGCATCCTTCATATCGTCGGCACCGCGTCCATAAAGCCACTCACCCTCAATCTCGCCACTGAAGGGATCACCGAAACGCCACTCTCCTGCAACGGGGACAACATCGTAGTGGGCGTTGAAATGCACCGTCTTTTCGGCACCGACATCCCAGCGCGCGATGAGGTTTAGCCGTGGATGGCTATCGGCATTTAAGATCACCCGCTCAGCACGTCGTTTCGGTACCTTGGCAATCCGGGTTCGCATTCCCAACGCCTTGCACTTTGCTGCAAGCAGCTCAACAATCTCGGCGTAATTCTCACCGGGTGGATTGACGGTCGGAATCCTGACGAGTTCCTGCAGCAATGCACAGAGTTCGGTCTGATTCTCCTTAATATACGTTTGAACAGACATTTTATGTCTCCTGTGTCGCTGTCAAGTGACGACTGCCTGATCGTTAGCTGACAAGTGTCCCACCGTTTCACCTGTTTCCGTGAAGGTACGGGTTACAGTAACAGAGGCGTAGGTCCACAAGATTTTCATAGGTGCGTCGCTTTCATTCCAGAACCGGTGTGGGATGCCAGCGGGGACGAAGGTCGTATCGTATGCTTTCATCGTAAAGACTTCGCCATCAACCTCACAAGCGGCTTCGCCTTCAAGAATTGTAACGGATTCATCGCAGTTGTGGTAGTGGCGTGCGATCGCTGCGCCGGGTTCAAACATCGTCACACCGTTGGTGAGCGTAGTAGCGTTGATCCATTTACCCGCTAACGGAACCGTTTTTACGCCGGTGCCTCGGTCTATAGGGCTCTGCTTTCCAATATCAATGACGTGTGCTTTCGTGCTCATTTGACTCATCGCCTTTCGTTAAGTTTTGACGCAGTATAGCACAAGGGCGGAAAAAAATCAAGGTTATAGTAAAATCTAAAAATAAATGCACATTTTTATGAAGCCAACC
>RKRO01000377.1 GCA_007571355.1 Candidatus Poribacteria bacterium
GCATTCTGTCTGTAAGTTCCAGCCGGTTCTTTTCAGAAAACAGGGACATCTCTGCTCCGATATCGTTATCTAACTGTTCAACTCGTGTTTTATCTTCTGCCTCTGTAACTGCGTCCTCTTGTGCCTCATTCTTCGCTACAATCTCCAGTCGGTATATATCATAGATGCCTTGCCCATCTGCGCAGAAGAGAATGGATTCCCCGTTTGGTGTCCATGATGGACTAATCGCGTTATACGTGCCGTTGGTTAGGACACGTTCTGTACCGTTGTCGAGGTCAATCAATACAAGCCTGTTTTTACGTCCGCGCTCGGAGGCATAGACGATTTTGCCGGTTGTTGGATGCCATGACGGGTGTGTGTCATTAAATGAATCGAAGGTCAGTCTATCGATTTCACCTGTCAGGAGTTCAATACTATAAAGGTCTGTCTGTCCCTCTTTTAGTGCCGAAAACACGATCCGTTCACCGCTGCTATCATAATCTGGAGAAGAGATATTATCATAGTCGAGCCTGAAGTACTGCGTGAGTTTTTCCGTTACGATGTTCACTTCAAGGAGATAATTAGCGTCGTGATGTTTAGCGACGAAGGCGATTCTGTCGCCATCGGGTGCCCACGCGAGGCTTCTACCGAATCCGCTGAAATCGGTTCGGATCTCCTCGTATTTCTCGCGAAAAAATCGCTTGGTAACCCGCTCGATGCGCTCCCCTGTTTTTGCGGACACCAGAACAACTTCAAGGAACCCGTCGTTTCCTGTGACGTAGGCGATCATATCACCACTCGGTGACCAGACAGGTTTGATGTTATGAGAGTAACGCGATTTCTCGGTAAGATTTTTCGCGACGAGGTCGGGTAATTCCCGATTTTCGATGAGGGGCCAGTAGCGTCTTCGGACGGTCTGTCGCCACGCTTTATCGAACTCTTCAAGTTCCACGCCGAGTACTTCTCTAAAAACCCTGTCAATGTCTTTCGTGCGACTCTGTCGCAACCCGCGCAGAATCTCAGCGATCTTCTCACGTCCGTAGGTCTCTGTGAGATATGCCACCGCCAGTTGTCCTAACTTATATCCGATGTAAGGTGAACTGAGTTGGTTGAAGTTACGAAGTTGCGGCAACGGCACGATATTGTTATTCATGCTCGCATCGCGAATGACCATCTCCCCGATCGCATCATTATCTTCAGCGAAATAATCTGCCATACCCTCTATGAACCAGATAGGAGGCGAGTAGAGGAATTCACCGCTGTAGATGCGTGCATGCGGTTTCTGATAGATGATGTCATATTGAAAGATGTGGATAAGTTCGTGAAAAATCACCTCTCGGAACGCTTCAAGGGAACCGGTGAATGGAATAACAATGCGGTGCTTAAAGAGCTCCGCGAAGCCGCCGATACCTTCATGAAGTTCTTGTAGGATGATGTTGGTTTCCTGAAAATCCTTGTGGGATTTGTAGAGGATAAGCGGCGTTCTATCTTGCAGTTCGTGTTCAAAATCTTCGCTATGTTGTTCGTAAGCCTCTTCAGCGATCGATGCCATAATAGGCACAAGCTTCGCCTCGCTTGGATAGTAATGGATGTCGAAATGTTCTGTCCGATGGATATGCCAATCGAAGCGTTGTCCCGTAATCTTATTTTTCCCGAAAATTTGTGCCCATCCCACACAAGGCAGCAATAAACCGACGAGCAGGAGAGTACAAACGAGATATCTACCGAATATCGGTCGTGTGTGATAGGTGTCTTTTCCAGATATGTTTTTGGGTATTAGCGATTTGGTTTTATTGTTTTTCACACATCTAACTCCTATGCTTTATTTAATTAACCAGATACCGATCTTCGCGTTCGTAGTGTGGAGAGATTTCGCGGGTGAATTCCATTGCGGCACGCTTGCCGAGTTCTCTCATCGTATTTGCCTGCGGCCCCGCTTGAGAAAAAATAAAAGAACCGATAGTATGTGCCTCCGCAGTGCTACGCCGGTAGGCTTCATCCCAGATAACCTTTTCAGCTTCGACATCAAAAATCATGACTCTCAGCGAGAGGATATAGGTTTTCTGCATGTAGTCCTGATAATCCATAACGTAGCGTTGGCGTTGTATCGAATAGCGTTCTCCGTAATACCGTCTGGGTCGGCTATCCGAATAGAAATGAAAACTTCCGATGATAATCCCTTTCACCTCAAAATATTCTCCGAGTTGGCTCAAGTGCTCCGTATCGGAAAGCCATTCCTGCCCGATGGTTTCACCTATAAGCAGCCGCGCCGTCTCCTGTGTGCTAACGACCTCAAAATGTTTTTGACGTGCTAAACCGCTGCGGAGTATCGACGCAATCTCCTCGCCGATGTCCTCAGGCAATTCTTCATTACGTCCTGCCTCTTTTTCGGGAACAAATGGCAGGACCGCGAAGTTGGAGTACCGATTAATGTCAATCTCAGATTCGACTTTCACCGGGATGGAGACACGCGTCGCAGCACTACCACATCCGCAAAACATTAGCATTACGAATAGGAGTCCAATGTTTTTTGCCATCTGCATATTAGTTTCCTCACTCTTCTGGGGACAAGAATTCGTCTTCTTCCATTTGCAGTGTATCTTTGCTATCAGCACCGCTTCGTCGAAGGTGGATACGGCAGCGCCGATAGTTGAGTCTGTAGTATTTATTTTCCGGCTCTAATTCCGCTGCGCGCTGATAAGCAGTGAGTGCCGCGTCCATGTTCCCGACAGCTTCGTAAGCGACACCGAGGTTATTATGTGCCTTGGAGTCGTCCGGGTCAATATTAATGACTTGTTTCCATCGAAAGATGGCTTCGTTCCAAAGTTGCGCTTGTGCTGCGCGTATCGCAAACCGATTGTATGCATCGGTCTGGGGTGTGTCACGAAACACAGCACATCCAGACAGCGTTAAGAACACCAAAATAGTGATAGCGGTAAGGCATCTGTATCGTAACACATTTCTCTCCTTGATATATTGCAATATTATACCATTTCACGTCAATATATATTACACGGAATCAATCTTTTGCGTCAAGAGAAAATTGGGCTCATCTCAGGGGATTTAGTTTTAAGATTTGTCACTGGATGAGTTTAACTGCAAGTTTAGGTGCTGAAGCGAAAAATCGTAATAATAAATTCCTATCTTTTTGCAGATGTGATATACTGAGGGGAAAACTTTATACACAAGGTCAAATCGCTTATGAATTTTCCAACGCTGTCGGAGTCGAAACGCTTGGAGATGCTCCAACCGCCAACGGGACGAGTCCGAATGGTACTTGACACTGACACTTATAACGAAATCGACGATCAGTTTGCAGTCGTCCACGCCTTGCTCTCACCTGAACGCCTCACCGTTGAGGCACTCTACGCTGCACCTTTCCACAACAACCGATCAGTGAACGCTGAAGACGGCATGGAGAAAAGTTACGATGAAATCCTAAGGCTATTGGATTTCCTCAATGTCTCGGCTTCCGAAGGATTTGTCTATCGCGGGTCGAGAGCGTTTCTCGCCAATAAAGAGGCTCCCGTGCAAAGCGATGCCGCTACCGATATGATTAAACGGGCGATGCTAAGTAGCACAGAAGACCCCCTCTACGTCGTCGCCGTCGGTGCCATCACAAATGTCGCCTCCGCTATCCTCATAGAACCCGAAATTATCGAACGCATCGTCGTTATCTGGCTTGGTGGGAATCCGTTGTACTGGCCCCACACCCAAGAGTTCAACCTGATGCAAGACCTTCAGAGTGCGCAAGTGGTTCTGGACTGCGGTGTGCCATTCGTTTGGCTCCCCGCACGCGGGGTCGTTTCGCATCTGCACACGACGGTTGCTGAGATGGAACGCTATGTACAAGGTAGAGGCAAAGTCGGAGATTACCTCGTGGAAATCTTTAAAGACTACGCAAACGCCCCTTTCGCTTGGTCAAAGGTGATATGGGATATATCCGCGACAGCATACCTTGTCAATCCGGCGTGGGTGCCGACGGAAATCGTTCACAGCCCTATCTTGACGGAGGCAGTAACATGGAGCTTTGATAACAGTCGACATCTCATGCGTGTCGCGACGAGTGTCAATCGGGACGCTATTTTCCGGGATCTGTTCGAGAAATTGCAAACACACTCGGATTAGCGGGACCGAAAATCCGAATGCTCATGAGAGCCAAACATTCCACTCGTCAGCACAAATAACCTCAAGTTGATCGCGCGGTTTGAAATAATCGGTCGGATGATGGTTTTCGCCCATATCCCCGAACAACCGACGGCGGCGCGGTGTCATCCGTGCAAGTGCCTCCGCGGGGAGTTTGTCGTAATCGTAAGGACGCGACCACATCTGTCCATAACGGAACGTGACGCTTTTGCGGATGCGATCTGTCTGATTCGGGCCTACTCCGTGCCACAACGCCCACGGAAAGATGACCGCATCACCAGCCTCCGCAAGCACCTGAATCGCGCCTTCAGGGTACTCACCTTTCGCTAACCTCTGTTCTGGAAAACGGACTTTATGGCTCCCTGGCACACACATAAAATTCCCCTGATCCGGTTCGGTCAGACCCGTCAAGAAAAATTGGATTTTGAATTGCAAGGGCAGACTATCCGGGTGCGGGTGGATACGTTGAAGCGAAGGACCAGCATCCGTATGGAATCCCATTAAAGCCTCCACATCCGGGTGTCGGACGTAGATTTGTGTGCCCATGATCTGAAGATATGGACCCATCAATGAAAGGATTGTGCCGAAGGTGCGAGGGTGGTCGGTGAGTGGGTCCAGGGCATCTGTCCGCTCAATCGCTCGGATAATCGTATAGGCCCCTTTTCCGAATCGATTGTTGCCCTGTAGACTCGGCATCTCTTGGACATACGTTTCAATCACTGAATCCACGGCTTCCAAAAGCGTCTCAATTTCAGCAGGTGACAGAACGTTCTTGAGGAGCAGATACCCCTCTGTCTGCCACACCTTTTGTTGAACATCCGTCAAATATGAGGATAGCATCTGTCGATCCTTTTCGCTTAGCGTAGATTAGGCAATTAAGTGTCATCAGGCGATACGCTGACAAATCATTCTTACCAATATACCATCAAAAAATTATAAACGAATTACCTTACCGAGTCAAGGCGGTTTTTTAGTAGGACGGAGCGGAGATCGTGTAGCTTTCCTTCTCTACACGAGCGACTGCCTGCGCACTTGTGTGTTGGTGCGCGCTGCGGGGAATGTGGATGAGTCTCTTCACAAGACATGTAGGGGTCAAAAACAGATGTGCAGATGGAGGGTCCGCTGTTTTCCGTCGGTTTCAAGCACTACCTGTTTGCTTTCTATGGAGACCACTTTTGTGTGATCGTCTATTTTATCACCGATGGAAACGATGTGTGTGGTGTTTTCTGTGGTGGTTTGGAGGAAGGCACGCGGGGGTGTGGTGTCGTCCGTCGGTAAGAGTGTCCCGATGAGGCGATAGGAGGCGACAGGGCGCGTCTCACGCCAACCTAAGGGACGAAACAGGTTGTTGTCTATAATCGTCCGGTAGAAGTCGGTCTGTTGAAACGCCTGTAGACTCTCATCCCCAAACGCAGCAGGCGACCGACGCACCGCGACGGGCGCAACAGCGGAAACCACCAGTGCCCTATCCCGCGGGGCAGTGTCCAACGGCAGCAGACACAAGACCCTATAAAGACATAGAGAACGAACCGCTGCACAGACACCGCCCCCACACGCAAAAAATGCTAAGACACCTATGGTGCTGTTGCTTGTGCAACCTTGGAGTCGCGACTCCTGCCAACACTATTGAAAGCAACCACTCTAAACCGATAGAGCTCACCGCTCTCTAAACCCGTGACAGTATACGACGTACTCGTACTCCCCGTAGAAATCAAGTCCGACCAGTTCGGTCTATGCCACCCGTTATCATACTTCGCATATTTATACGCATAATCCGTAATCGGACTACCTCCATCATCCGAAGCCGTCCAACTGAGCTCCATCGTGCCAGCCGCACTGCCAGCCGTCGCACTGAGCCCCGTCGGGGGAACCGGAACAGTCGCTGCGGGCGTTTCTGTCAAGATACTCGTACGCGCCCCTGTCCCGACCGCATTCGCAGCACGCATCTGGAAATCATAGGCCGTCCCATTCGTCAATCCACTCACAATAAAGTCATAGAACTGGATATCCGGATCAAAACTGCCCACCGATGCCCAACTCTGCCAACTGCCACCACTCACACGATAGCGATACGCATAATCCGTAATCGGACTGCCCCCATCACTCGCGGGCGGGTCCCACAGAAGTTCAACGGCACCATTCATAGTACTCGTATCGAAATATGCCGGTGCTCCTGGAACCGATGCTGGCGGATCCTCAATGGGAGTGTCACCCGGATTATTGCTAGGGTTATCGCCCGGAGTGTCACCCGGATCCTCAACGGGATCCTCACTGCTGCTCGACACAGATACCGTATAACTCACCTCATACACCGAGTCATCCACATGGTTGTGGACATACGCCGTGATGTCATAATCACCAGACGCATCTGAGGCAAAGGTATAAGACAACGCCGCAGATGTTACACCGCTGCCGCCGAGGTCCGTTTCTACAAGCGTGCCTAACCCGGTCTCGCTCGGTGATTTCACATACCACAGCACTTTTTCATACGCCTC
>RKRO01000010.1 GCA_007571355.1 Candidatus Poribacteria bacterium
GTTGCGTGAGCGTTGTGTTTTCAAAGGGCTCTCTATTTTTTCCGAACTTCGCACCGGCGGGGCACAGAAATAAAAAGACCGCACGCCAGCGGCGTGTTATATCTATAGCAAACGGCATTCCCCTTTCTTGCACGCCAGCGGTGTGCTATGTGTATTGCATCCTTTTTTAAAGCAGGGCTTTTGCTCGTTTCAGCACCCTCGCTAAATTTTTCGGGGCATTACATTTATCTTTGCTAATAGGGAATTTCCTGCCCCCGAAGTTAACAGTTTCTCGTCTGAGTTTTTTGAATTGGGCTTGGTGATTTCCATTACCGTGGAACACAATGGGGACGCAGGCAGTTTTGATGCCGGCGCGAATAAAACCTTTGACAAAATCTGCTCCTCCTTGCAGCTGTTTGGCTACATCTGCTGCACTACCAAAAGTACCGCTCTTAAGTTCAATTAGAACACCACAAACAGGGTTCATGTAAAAGAGGATTCGATCGCAGCGAGTACCTGTCTTGTTGTGTGTATCAAACGCACTATCAACATCTATCACAACTGGGTCGCTTGGAACACCGGTACCATCGACGCGGCAATTCCTGACACCACATGAATTCGTAAGATTTTCTGCACCCAGCCGCGCGCGGATCTCGCTAAGAACCTTTCTCATTTCCATTCGCCGCTTGCTCTTCCAAAAATTGTCGTTCGAGTGCTACGAAAGTATTATAGAGTCCATCGGCAATATCTTCATAATCCGACGGCTCTATACCTTCAATACGGTCAAACGGGATCTCTACTACCGGTACAGGACGTTTGACCTCTATCCGCCCGTGCAGTATTTTGTCTTGAAAATGTAGAGACTTCAGAAAGTGGAAATTTTTCACGTAACTCAACGATTGAACTGAAATTTTCTTGCTCTATCAACGCATGCCATCTGTTAAGTGCGGATCTAGAATTCGGGTGTTTCTGGGCAAATTCAGTCAACTTTTCTTAATTTCTAATAGGCATAGGCTGTGTGATCTGCACGGTAGCGCGCTATTGTTATCCAGGTCCCCTTTATCTCCACTGAACGGTGCAGGTACTTCCACCACAACGGTAACTATTATATGACCATGTCAAAATTGAAACCACAATGTTGATTTACTGCCCGAACGCGCTCGCAACAATTACCAAATCCTGAATATTCACAACATCATCACCATTAAGATCTGGTTCCGCCTCGCCAAACGCATTGGCAACAAGCACTAAGTCTTGGATATTCACAACGCCATCGCTATTGACATCATGTTTATCGGTTGTACTTTTCAGATAGATTTCGCCATCTAAATCGGACAGAATATGAAGATCGTTGCGCAAACCACTTTCCACACCTGTTGCTTGTTCAGGTAGGCGAATTTCCTGTGGTTTTCCACTGCGGTTATAGACTGCCCAACCATAATCAAATTCTCGTATAAATAATCCTTCGCGATTTTGATAAAGTTGTCCTTTTTTATTAACTGGTTTACCAATATCTGTATCCCAAAAATCATACCAAATACGATCTTTTTCATGTGAATAAAGAACATATCCATCAGAATGTGTTAAACTCAAAGTTGTAAATACACGCATCCACCGTTGATTTATATCGCTATTTGCTGGTTCTGTGGGGATGCAGTACCCTTCCAAACAATTAATTTGTGGTGATCTAAAGTTTTGTTCTGACCAAAGTAAAGTATCTTCTATTTGGGCAAGTTGCTGGTGTGTATATGCGCCATTTTCAATTTCCCATTCAGTTTCCATGAATGCACCGTTTACATAAGGAGCGGAACGGAAAGCTTTAGATTGAATCGTGTTAATTAGTATAAGAAAATCATCACCTACTGCTTCACGAATTCGTTTTAACATAGATATTTTAGCGTCTACTTCTAATTTGTGGTATTTGCCATCTATGTCTTCTATACCTGCCCGACTGAATAAAACACTTCTTTCTTCGTGCCACAAATCCAAAAAAATCCCGTCGTACAACCCACACTCATATATAGCAATAGCTTGCTGCACAAATAAATCTTGCGCGCCTTGTTGCGTAAAATCAATAAGGTGTTCAGCATATTCGCCATCACTAATAGGATTGCCTGAAGTGTCTCTTAACCAATACGGCCAGTCGTTTGCGAAGTCATCAAGTCGCGCACCATAAAAATAAATGGAAGCCAGAAAAATCATATTAGGATTATGTTGTAGCAATATTTCACGTTCTCGTTTTGCCTCTTCTAAACTTCCAGCAAGTTTTGATGCATTATCGGATACCGAATATTGCCAATGCATTCCAAACATTTGACTAAAATATAAGTCGTGGTGTGCAATTTGCTCTTCTCGTGATAAATTGGCCTTGTTTGACAAATCCCAACTCCACGTACTAAATACGGACGGATAGTTCCTATTTTCAATATGATCTGTAAAAGAATCAATTCTTTCAATAACGCATGTTAAATCTGGGTTGTTAATCAATTTTACGATTTGACTGCCGTCACCAGGATTATGATGTACCAAAACTACTTTGAGATTAATTAACCCCAATAATGGTGAAAAATCCGTAATTTCGTTGTGGTGTAATACCAATTCTTCTAAATTCTTAAGGTTAGAAATTGGTGAAACATCCACAATATTATTGTGGTACAATGTTAATGACCATAATTTAGTAAGTTTACTAAGTGGTGAAAGGTCTTTAATTTGACTTCGGCTAATATGTAAATATCTCAAATTAATGGCATGTTCTAACCCTTGCAGATTTTTTATATCAGATTCCAAAACTACAAAATCCAACAAATTAACCATTAAGTTTTTCGTTAATATATCGTTATTCTTCAAATTTAGATGTTTTCTTACAGATTCACGTAAGTGTTCATCAGGCATCCAATCCTCTTGTGCCATTCCGACACTGCTTGCAAGAGAAAATAAAATCAATACCGAACATACCCTATAAATTGGTTTCATTTCTTACCGCCTCACGGAATCATTGCAACATAAACCTGTGAATGCCCAGATACATCCGATGTATACACAACCGCCTGCTCACCAGGACTAAACGAGGGATGTGGATGCGTCCACTGCGGTCCGTATACCGTATCCACCTTCATCTCCATCCAACTGAGTGCCTGTTCTCTATCCGATGCTTGTTGTGCCGCTGCCCAATCCTCAGCGAGCGCATACCGATCCGTTTTCCACTGACTGCCACTGGAGGAACTCTGCGGATAACAGATAGGCGTATGTTCACCCGTCTCCACATCAACCAACCGCAAACCGATATCGGGGTGGACAGTATCACACAAGACCTTCGTTCCATCGCGGTTGCTGGCGATGTGCCACGCATTAAAATCAGCGATCGTCTGCATCTGTAAGGTATCTAAGGATATCCGCCGCAGCGCGTAGGGCCAATGCGTTACAATCAGTTCATCCAATTCACCGAGGAAAGTTTCATGAACAAGGAACTCATTATTGTCGTGTTGGTAGAGTGATCGGTTTTCTGTGCCATCCCGTTTAATCGTCCACATCCGGGGTGCCGGATCGCCGGAATAGGCAATAAGATCCGAGTGTTTCGGATGAAACTGCGGGTGGATAATCGTCTGATCTGGGGACGTATAGATAATCTCGCCGCCACTACCATCAGTTGCGGTCACAGTAATGTGCGATTTGTCGTCGCGCTTCATTGCTGTTACGATAAACTGTTCATCCGCGCTGACACTACACTCGCCGAGACCTCCACCGGGGAATTCTGTGAGCACACGTTCTTCAAACGTCCCAAGATGAATTGCCTTTATGCTATCCGCTTGCGTATAAAAGAGCTCGGTGCCATTTTTAGAAATCACGCCAGAATAGCCGTGAATGTCGTCTGCATCCGTCAGCTGCACAATGTCGCCGTTGGGGAATTCCAGTTTGAAAAAATTCGGTTTTCCTGAACGGTAGGAGGTAAAGATGAGTTGGCTTTGGTCAGACGTGAACGAGGGTGTGAGGAAGTAGAGGTTATGGTTAATAGAGGTATCGTTTGTGAGTTGATAGATATGCGCGCCCGTTTGGCTGTCTTGAAATTCACGTAGTTCTGAAGGATGAACGGACGCTTTTGCATAGTTTGTCATAATTTCTCCGTTGCGTTTAAGTGCCAAGTGTTCCGTTACCTACACTAAATCCGTGCCTCAATTAATTCGGATAACACACCTTGCTGGGTTTGAACGGGTAACGTAAAGGAGGGCAGTGGAACATCATAACCAGTTTCTTGTAGGCCTTCAATATGAAACTCGATAGCTTCAGCGATCAATTTCCGTACTTCTTCCATTGTCTTACCTACAACGGCACATCCTGGAAGGTCGGGAACGTACGCCCCATAGTTGTTTCCACATTCTTCAAAAATAACGACATATTCCATAAAATTTTCGCCTCAACTCTTAAGAGCCGCTTGCTTTAGAATATTATTGAGTGTTCCCTTGGAGATATCCTCGTTTGGTTTTCCTGCAATTGTCACAATTCCCGGTTTTGTTGGGTGTTTAAACTGTTTATGACTGCCTCGCGTTCGGTCCAAGTACCACCCATCATCTTGAATTATTTTAACAATCTGTCTATACTTCATTCTATAGCTTCATTTCCAATTATACACGCTCTTTGCGTTTATTGCAAAAAAATTAAGTAAACAGATAGTTCAGCAATTGCGCGCCTTCTTGGAAATCGGGGATGATAATGTCTGCCCCAGCACGGATGAGGCGTTCCCGTTTGTCGGCGTTCATATTATACCTATTGTCTTCTACGGACGCAACACCGACAGCGATTGCACCCACCGCTTTCGCATTCTCAATCTCCACGTACCCGTCCCCGACGATGAGCAATTCGCTACCGCTCAACTGGAAATCTGTGATGATCTTCTGGATAACCATGGCTTTAGAGAACTTCTTATATTCGCACAACGCACCGAAAATGCCACCGTCAAAGGACGACGCAACGCCGAGGAGCACTGCTTCGTTTTTAACGAATTCAACATCCGTCCCGCTGGCGAGGTAGCAGTGTATCCCCATTTCGCGCAGGCTTTGTAGAAATTCAAGTGACATCGGCACCCGGAGCGGATCAGCAGACAGTGTGCCTGCAGCGAGCCCCGCAATCCGTTCTTCAACAACCGGCAGCAATCGACGGTTGTATTCGTCTTTGTACACAAGTGGTTCCTTCGGTGTCCCACCGCGTTTCTCAATCTCTTCACTGAGTTGCATCATCTGATAGATCGTCTGCTTACCGGTCAACCTATCCACAAATTCCACGACAAGTGCCTCAAGTTGTGCTTCTGTCTCGGTGGTCCCCGTTTCAATTTGAAGCAGTTCAACCATCATCGGGACCATCACGTTCTGCCAACCGTCTCGAATGAGCGAGATTGTACCATCAAAATCAAAAACGACATGACGAATGTTCCCTGTTTGTATTTCACGATGGATTTCAATTGCGGTATTCTCTAAAAAAACGTTTTGCATAGTTATCCCAAAATTGGCTATCAGTTTTACGGACTGCTGATTGAAGAAAAATGATATTGATTTTTAGGCTTCTCTGATAGTATAATAACACTCGGATAGTTAAGCAAGTCCTTTTAGCGTTACAAGGAATATTTCAACACAACAAAGAAGGAAACTTAAGAATGCGGATCGATTTCAGACGTTTGAGCGAAACACAAATCTATCTTAACTTAGCGGGCACTATCGCCATACTGCTTGTTGTCGTCTTGAGTAGTTGCGAACGGCTCCAAAAGCCCCTCATGACAGCGGAAACACACGACACCTCCCAGACAACAGGGATCACAATTTTAGGCGGAACCTCCGGCGGAAGCTTTTCGCCATTTGCGACTGCAGTGCGCGACATCTCCGCACAGTCTGAACTTCAGTTGGAAATAGCCGTTGAAACCTCACCAGGCTCTGTTGAAAACACGCGACGCATCAATGAAAACTCGGCTTACCTCGGCGTTGCTTTCGCCTCAGAAAGCTATTTAGGTTACCACGGACAGGAAATTTTCGCTGAAGAGGGAGCTAAAACCAATATACGTTCAGTGACGCTGCTCTATATCGCCTATGCCCAAACGGTTGTGCTTGCAAATAGTGACATTCATCAGTTTGAAGACTTAATTGCGAAAAAAATAGCAATGGGTCAAATGGGGTCAGGTTCCGCACAAACGATGGAACGCTTGGCGAGATCAGCTGGCATCTGGGACCAAATCATACCTGTGTATAAAGGTAATAACGATGGTGCAGAAGCACTCCGGACCGGAGAAGCGGATGCTTTTCAAATGTTAGTCAGTGTACCGAACGACGCAATGGCACGACTCGCTACAACCCACGCAATCAGAATGCTTGATATGGACGCGCCTGCACAGGCATCCCAATTCTATGAACAGTATCCGTTTTACTTATCTGGCACCCTACCCATGGAGGCATACGGAGGCAAGGTCGCCCCTGTGAACACACTACTGATGCCAACACTGCTTATCGCTCACAAAGATGTACCAGCGGAAACTGTTTATGCACTCCTACAACAGGTTTACACTGCAGAAGGCTTGAAAGCACTGCAGGACGCTACCGGCGGCGCAGCAGCAGATAAAACAACAGTTGAAAATACGCCAAAAG
>RKRO01000373.1 GCA_007571355.1 Candidatus Poribacteria bacterium
GGTCTATCGTTTCCTGTTGGTCGGGTGGTATATCCGAGCTAAACAGGAAGGGGGCAGCGTTTGTGAGACAAGGCGCGCTGTGTGTATGTGTAAAACATGCCACAAAATTTGCGCGCGAAACACCCGTTTTCTCTCTGACGCGACGCGAGACCTCCTCTGTCAACTCATCTGGCAAACCGCAGTTTTCTACGGCTACAAGGACAACGGGGTCATCTGCGTCGCTGCCGATCGCGAGGGCTTTCGCCCATATCCGCTGAATAATACCGTCAGATTCTGTACGACGGCTCCCGTAGCCACTGAGTCGTATCGGATACTCCGGCGTAATATCTACTTCTGCGACACCAACCTGCATAAAATCATTTTTCGTTGTCATCTTGCTTCCTCCCTATGGCTCTATTACAAATCTACACTCATGACTTCAGCGAAAACGTCTTCTAACGAGTGTCTCACTTCACGCAGTTGCCGGAGTTGTACGCCGGTATCGTAAGCGAGTTGAAAAAAGAACTTTGTGCCTGTCCCTTCTTGATTTCCGGATGTAACACGGAGGTGATTGTCCGGACGCATTTCAACGTGATAGTTGTGATGTTCCAAAGCGGTGATGTAAGTTTCGCTGTCCCCGACAATCCGCAGATCAAAGGCTTGCCCCTTGTTTTGTTTTAAGGATTCTATCCGCCCTTGGATAACAACACTCCCGTGTGAGAGTGCGATGATCTCATGGCACGCAAATTCTACATCGGGCAGCAGATGCGAAGACAAAATCACGTTGATGCCTTTGTCCACCGAGATGTCTTTAACGAGTTCAAGCATCTCCTCTCTACCGCTGGTATCCATGCCGTTTGTCGGTTCATCAAGGAGCAGCAACTTCGGATCGTGTATCAGTGCTTGTGCCAACTTCACCCGCTGTTTCATACCTACCGAGTATCCATCTATAGGTCGGTATCGTTCTTCATCTAATCCGACATAATAGAGCACTTCGTGCGCGCGTTGCATAGCGTCCCGTCTCGGCATCCCACAGAGTTCCCCGGCATAAGAGACGAGTTGTACGGCGTTCATACCGGGTATTAAACATTCGTCTTCCGGCATGTATCCGATCTGCCTCCGGATGCCCAACGGGTCTGTTTTCACATCTAACCCAAATACGGAGGCTGTGCCTTGACTGGGTTCGACGAAACCGAGCAGTGTCTTGAGCAAGGTACTTTTGCCAGCACCGTTCGGTCCGAGCAGCCCGACCGCACCGCCTTCCACTTCCATTGAAAGGTTATCTAACGCAGCATTCGTACCGTAAAAGAGTGATACATTCTTGAGTTCTATTAGCATCTTTGACTCTGACACCTCAATCGGATTTTGTTATTCGGAGACTAATGTTTAAAAATTCTCGGCACGCGTGTACCTATCTGCGTGAGGATTTCATAAGAAATAGTGCCCGCACGGTGCGCAAGTTCATCAACCGTAATCTCTGCTTTTCCTTGTTTGCCAATTAAGACCACCTCATCACCGATAGACACGTTATCCGTAGATTCTAAACGCACCACGCTCACATCCATGCAAACCCTCCCAATAATCGGGCGACGCGCCCCACCCATTAATACCTCACCGACGTTAGAAAGTGTGCGCGGGTAACCGTCACCGTAGCCCACTTGCACCATCGCTACACGGGTCTGACGCGGTGCTTTGTAGGTCAGTCCGTAACTCACACCTTCACTTTCTGAAAGGGAACCGATCCAACCGATGCGGGCTTTCCACGTGAGTGCCGGTGCTAACGTTATCAGTCTTTCGGCTGTTGGATAGACACCATAAAGACTCAGCCCCGGTCGTACAGCATCAAAATAGGCTTCAGGGACTGTGAGTGTCGCTGCACTGTTCGCTGCGTGAACCAAGCTTCCACTGTTAGGTATTTCTTCAAGCACGGACGCGAACCGTTTTAACTGAACGGAAACGTAACTTTTGTCCGCTTCATCCGCCGTCGCGAGATGTGTGAATAGTCCCTTCACTACGAGTCGATCCAGCGTTTTGAGTCTGTTTAGAAACTGTGCTGCCTCTGTCCAATGAACACCATACCGATTCATGCCCGTATTGATATTGACATGGACGCTGACAATTTTTGACACGGCCTCGTTTAATTTATCCGCGAATTCCCAATTGCTAATTGTCGGTGTTAATCCCTGGGCAACGATGTGGGCTGCTTGTTCAGGCAGTGAACTAAAAAGGACAAGAATCGGGTCGCAGATACCTGCCTGACGTAACGCTACGCCTTCTTCGATTGTCGCAACGGCAAACATATCCGCGATGCCCTGCAACGCTTTTGTTACGGGCACCACGCCGTGTCCGTAAGCATTCGCTTTCACAACGGCGATTAACTGTTTTCCGGTGGACACTTTGATTGTCTCAGCATTTCGGCGGATTGCCTCCAAATTAATTTCTGTATGTGTTCGAAAATAATCCATGTCGTTTCTTAAACCTACCGTGTCAATCGGAAATTATACCACAACCCGTGCAAATTTGCTAACGCTTTTCCACGTTGATTGTCAAATTTCCTGCTTTTGGGTCGTACTGGCACCGCCCTGAAACCACAGAAACAGCAGGATAAACACGATGGAGTTCGCTAACAACATTGTCGAGATGGCGTTAATCTTCGGCGTGATCCCGAACTTCAGTTGCGAATAGATATGGACAGAAAGCGTCGTATAACCGACACCAGCGGTGAAGAAGGTGACCACAAAATCGTCTATAGAGAGCGTGAAGGCGAGTAAGGCACCCCCAATAATGCCGGGAGCGATCAGGGGAAACGTTATCCGCCAAAACGTCTGCCATTCATTCGCACCGAGGTCGCGAGCAGCCTCCTCTAAAGTGTTATCGTAGCCTTGTAGGCGAGCTCGGACCACAATCGTGACGTACGCAACATTGAAAACGCAATGCGCGATAATCACTGAGACTAAACCGAGTGGGATAGGCGTTTGCACATAGAAGGCCAACAATGCTATCGCCAACACGATGTCGGGGATGATAACCGGTAGGTAGAGGCATCGGGTGAGCGCGGTTCGGAAACGGAACCGATACCGTTCTATGGCGAGTGCAGCGGTCGTTCCGATAATTGTAGAAACAGCCGTCGCAACACCTGCTACGATCAGACTATTTCGGCAGGCACGCCACAACGCAGCATCCTCAAAGAGTTTCATATACCAACTGAACGTGAAGCCTTCCCAAACAGAGAGCTGCTCACCGCTGTTGAACGAGAACACTACAACGGCTAAAATTGGGACGTAGAGAAAGAAAAATACCAACCCTATGTTGGCTTCAAGAATCCGTTTCATTTTTTAAATTTTTCCCTAACGGGAGTTGTCAGGTTGTCTGAGACTCATCCTGTTGTAAAGCGCGGAAGTATAACACAGTACCGACAAGCACAATGCCCATCAGCATAAATGAGAGTGCGGAACCGAAGGGCCAATCCCGCGCCGTTTTGAATTGCCGTTCAATCACGTTACCGATATAGCTGACCTTCCCGCCACCGAGGAGGTCGGGGGTCAAAAACGCGCCCACTGTCGGGATAAAAACCAACATGGATCCAGCAAGGATACCGGGCAGACTCAGGGGCAGGGTTACGTGCCAAAACGCACGCCGCGGCGACGCACCCAAATCCTGTGCTGCTTCCAGCAGTGACATATCCAATTGTTCCAATGCTGCATACAAGGGGAGTATCATAAACGGTAAGTAGCCGTAAACGAGACCTATCTGCACCGCGAGCGGTGTGTTCAGTAACTCTAACGGTCCCCAGTTCGGGAACACAACCCCCAAAAAACTGTTCAAAAGTCCTTCTGTGCGCAAAATCAGTATCCACGCGTAGGTGCGGATGAGGAAATTCGTCCAAAACGGGACAACGACGAGCAGTAATAGGATATTCCGGTGTTTCGGTCTATAGCGTGCCAGATAGTAGGCGAAGGGGTAACCAAGCAGCAGGCACACTGCAGTGCAAACCAATGCCGTAGACACTGAACGCCAGAGAATACCGAGATACAAGCCATCAAACAGTCGTCCATAGTTTTCGAGCGTGAAGTGCCACTGCACCCCGCCATAAGTTCCACGCGCTAAGAAACTATAGATAAATACTGACACCAACGGCAGCAAAAAGAAGCAGACCAGCCAAAAAATAATCGGAAAGAGGAGCACAAAAAGTTGATAATTACGACGCATATTCGTTCATGAACTCGCGGATAGTGTTCTGCATGTCCCAGGGATCGGTAAGTTCAAGGAATGCCCATTCTCCAAACTCGCCAGTGTTGTTCACAGCTGGCACCCACATGTTGTTCACAGTGTTTACTTTCTGAACTTTATCTTCCCGCCCCCTACCGGAAGTTTCGAGAATCAGGTTCACGACATTATCGCCAGAGTCACCTCCCGGTTTTTGGATGCGAGCGATGAAATCGGGAACATATTGCCGATTTGCACCGTTGTGGTTGGCATACGGGATTTGGAAATCTAAGTTGTGGTTCTTGACGTAAGCGATGACTTCATCCATCTGCTCAAGTGCCTGTGCCGTTTTCTGTTCCCACGATTCCGTGTCCGCGACGACATGTGAAACATGGCATTTATCCGGTCGTGTTTCCCATGTCGGCTGCGTCGTCTCAAATTCTACATCTTCGGTGGACCCAGTCCGTTCTTTACCTCGGAAAAACGGGAGAAATACCTTTGGTGCGTTATCTTCTGCAGCGTTCCTGCTCTCATTGTGTTGTTCTGCTCTGAGTATCCCTTGATAAATCCGAAACGCCGCTTTCCTCCCAATCTCCCCAATCTGAAAATATTGGGGATACATGTTGTCTTTATAAGTAACACATTCTTTCATCCATTGCCGCGTGATCTGAAGTGCTTGCGGAAACAGCCACCACTTTGCATCGTTGTCGTCGTCACGCAGGTGGTTTTTCATGACTATGTTTGCGAGATAGTACGCTGTTTCTTGTTCACGAAATTTCCTCA
The DNA here is from genome assembly GCA_007571355.1 of Candidatus Poribacteria bacterium. Classification (GTDB taxonomy): domain Bacteria; phylum Poribacteria; class WGA-4E; order WGA-4E; family WGA-3G; genus WGA-3G. The sequence goes on from RKRO01000373.1 coordinate 4,969, forward strand.
TATAGGGCAGCGTTACTTCTTGCGTGCCACCTGTTATTCCCTCAATTTCTATACGGGCTGGGATCTCCGCAGTAGAAAGTACATAACAGGATTCTTCAGTAAAAACCGCATCAAGTTGATTGTGCGGTAACTGGCGACGATATCCAGCAACTCTGGGGAATGTAATTTCACATGCTGCCTTCCGTTCAGGCAAGGCTTTTACCTCCGTGACAGGTCGCGGGCGAATTCTCCTACCACTGCCTGGTGCAGGGATAAATGAGAACGGAACGCCGTAGACTTCAGCGTATTCCGGTGGAAAGGTCTCCAATTGTATCTGTTCGCCATTGACATCAATTGTCGTCTGCTCTATGGCATGACTTGACCGCCGTAGGCCTCTGCCGACAACTTGTTCGCATAGGAGCTGCGTGCTAAATGCCCGCACACCGATAATGTGTGTTACACGCTTCGCGTCCCACCCTTCACTCAGCCTTGACACCGAAATAACACATTTAATCTGTTCCCCGAGTTTACCTTTTTTGCCAACCGTGTTCATCGCTTCGCGCAACAGCTCCGCATCAGTCACCTTATCTGTATTCATTTCGCGTTTGAACTGTTCAACCTGCGTGTGAGCCGCTTTTTTAAATGTTCCTTTCAGTGCTTCACCGGATTCCAACTGATTGCTGTCAATGAGGAGTGTGTTCAATTGATCGCTCCAGTCTCCGTTCTCCTCATTGTTGAATATCGGAAGGTTTCCTTTGACAACCACATTCTCGCCATCAGGGGTCTTTTTCTCGTATCCAGCTACCCAGTCATAGACGAGTTTGGAGTCCTTTGTCGTACTGCAAACCACAATCATCACAGGTGGTGTCAAACCGTGTGGGTCTTTTTGCCACAGGTCGTAAGACTCTTCATAATTGCTATAAAGGCTCTGGAGTGCGGTTTCAAGTTCTTGGGGGAGCTGCGGTTCGCTACTTGCCGGAACATTGCGAAGTTTAGGCCCCACTATATCCCAGAGGCGGCGATAGATCGGATCCCCTTGCATTGTGTCGTCGGCCACGGGCACGCGCGGGATTTTGGCGATGCCGCACTCAATTGCATCAATGAGTGCAAAATCGGAGACGACCCACGGAAATAGGACACCTTCCTTGAGTCTTTTTCCGCTCGGCGTGGTTGTAGAATATCCTGAGCCACTCAGAAAGAAGGGGGTTGCCGATAAATCGTAGACCTGTTTCACACCGATTTTTGCTTTCACGGCTTCAAGACCGTTGATCCACAGGCGCGAGTCCTCTTTGGTTGAACCCTTTTTGGGACGGTAGCAGTGGTGCGCCTCGTCATTTAGCACAATGATATTTTTCTTTTTTCCGAGACCGCGACAGACGCGTGCCACCATCTCTTCGGGGGTCTCTCTGAAGTTTTCAGCACTGTCCCTGAGAACTTTTTTACTCACCTTGCTCAATTCTGCTTTCTGTCGCCGTTGGAAGGCGTGATAATTGGTAATAACGATCTTTGCTTGACAGAGGGGCTCATAATCTGCCCGCGGCACCAGATTCATCTTTTTATAATCGTTCTCGGATTTTTCTGGATGCAGTACCTGGAGCCGGTCCCGAATTGTTACCCCCGGGGTGACGATCAAAAAC
>RKRO01000212.1 GCA_007571355.1 Candidatus Poribacteria bacterium
GGATTAGGGAGTGCCGGTGCTTTGCTGTTTTCTACTTCAAACGCTTGTGCGCAAGGCAGCGCGCTTGAGAAACAGTTAGAACCTTTCCGTTCGCAAACGCTTGATGCGAAGAAAAATGAAAACTTCACTGTCGAAAGGCAGATAACCGACGAAATCGTTGCCGCCACCTACAACAACTATTACGAGTTCACGACTTCTAAAAGCACTGTTTGGAAGCGAGTCGAGAAATTTAAAACGCGCCCTTGGGACATCGAAATATCAGGACTCGTCGAAAAACCGATGACTGTGGATGTAGATGACCTCATCAAACAGATGCCGCTTGAAGAACGGGTTTATCGGTTCCGTTGCGTCGAAGCATGGGCAATGGTGGTCCCTTGGATCGGTTTCCCGATGAAAGCGTTGCTTGAGAAGGTGCAACCGAAAACCGAAGCCAAATATATCCGCCTGCTCACATTCTTAGATCCCGAAATGGCACCCCAACAAAATGATTTCCGTCTGCCGTGGCCCTATTATGAAGGACTTACACTCGCCGAAGCGATGAACGATCTGACGTTACTCACCGTCGGTATCTATGGACACGTTTTACCACCGCAACACGGGGCACCTATCCGCCTCATCGTGCCTTGGAAGTACGGCTTTAAAAGCATCAAATCCGTCGTCAGTATTGAACTAACGGACAAAAAGCCGCGCACTTTTTGGAATACACTCGCCCCCAGAGAGTATGACTTTGAGGCAAATGTCAACCCCAAAGTCCCACACCCACGATGGTCACAAGCCAGCGAACGCATGATCGGAACCGGAGAGAGACTCCCAACGATGATCTATAACGGTTACGGGGACGCTGTGGCACATCTTTACGGAAAATGAAACAGAGGAAGCAAATGAACACGAAACAGGTAACTGTAGGAACCTTTCTATACGTGATGGGTCTGGTTTCGCTGCTGATATGCACAGGATGTAACAATCTGGCTGCCCTTCTCCCTGACGACGTACCAAGCGAACCCGACACTATATCCATTGATACAGACGTTGTCACAGCCAATACGCGATTCGGTTTTGACCTATTCAATGAACTTCGTCAAACCGATGAAAATAAAAACATTTTCATCTCGCCGTTGAGCGTTTCCATCGCCTTAGCCATGACGTTGAATGGTGCCTCAGGCGAAACCGAACAGGCGATGACCAACACGTTGCAACTACAAGGTCTCGATTCCGAATCAATCAACGTCGGTTATGCCGGGTTGCGAGACGCGCTTCGGACAGCCGATCCAAAAGTGACACTCACGATAGCCAACTCACTCTGGGCACGTCAAGGCGTTCCGTTCAATCAGGATTTCCTCCAACGAAATACCGAATACTTCGAAGCGGAAATCTCAACACTCGATTTCACGCACCCAGAGACGCTAACAACAATTAACCTGTGGGTAAATACCAATACCAACGGCAAAATCCCAAAAATCCTTGATGAAATCAATTCGGATTTGGTGTTATTTCTGATTAACGCCATCTATTTTAAAGGGACGTGGCAGACAGAATTCGACCCAGCGCACACGCGGGACGGAACCTTCCATCTCGCATCCGGTGATGAAAAACAGGTCCCGTTGATGACAAGGTCGGGTGATTATTCATACTACGAAAACTATGATGAAATGTTCCAAGCGATTAGTATCCCTTACGGTGATGAACGGATGAGCATGTACATCTTCCTTCCGTTCCGTGAATCCGATCTCAACGCCTTCTTAGATCGTCTAAACAGGGAGCAGTGGGAGAATTGGATAGCACAGTTCAGCGAACAAGAGATATTCCTCAGCATACCCAAATTCAAGTTGGAATATGAGAAAACGCTTAATAACCCGCTGCAATCACTCGGCATGGCGATAGCGTTTGCACCAGGCCGCGCAGATTTCAGTCGGATGGCTGATTTGGAGAGGTTAGGTAAAAACCTGTATATCGGAGAAGTGCTCCATAAAGCCGTCGTAGAAGTTAATGAAGAGGGATCCGAAGCCGCAGCAGTAACGAGTATCGGGATTCGCGCAACCAGCCTACCGCCGCAGTTTATTGCAAACCGTCCGTTCTTCTTCGCGATTCGCGACAACCAGACACGGACCGTCCTATTTATGGGCATTGTTGTAGATCCTTAGATGAAATCCAAATCACAATTCAGAATGCCAAACTGCACCTATCCATTCATGTTATAATTCACTCTGAAAATGATTTGATCTTTCTAACCAAAAACTCATGAATATCAAAAACCGAACACTCTTCATCGCCGACAACCTCGACATCCTACGCGGTATCAATTCCGATTGTATAGACCTAATATACCTGGATCCGCCATTCAATTCAAAACGCAACTACAAAGCACCCATCGGCTCACCGGCAGAAGGCGCAGAATTCAAGGACATCTGGACAGACGCAGACATCAAATACGAATGGCATGGGCAAATTGCTGAACAACACCAGGAACTTTACCAAGTCATACAGGCAGCAGCAGCAACCTACGATACGTCTATGAAGGTATATCTTACAGCAATGGCAGTCCGATTGTTTGAAATGAAACGGATATTGAAACCGACAGGCAGCATATATCTGCATTGCGACCCAACCGCAAGCCACTATCTAAAACTGGTGATGGATAGTTTGTTTGGGAAAAAGAATTTTAGGAACGAGATCGTGTGGTGCTATACACGCATGTCAGCAAAAGGGCAAAAAAAATTGTCACAAGCACATGATCTCATCTTTTGGTACTCTAAAGGTTCAGAATGGACATTTAACGTGGACCCGATTAGGCTTCCTTATGCTGCTGGTAGCAAGGATAGAGAAGGTTACACGCTAAACCGATTAGGCAGTGGATATTCAAAAGAAGGGAAAACAGTGTTAAACCCGCTTGGTAAATTCCCTGAAGATTGGATGACGCATATTCCATACTTGAGAGGCAAAGAACGGACCGGCTACCCCACACAAAAACCTTTGAAGTTGCTACATCGTATCATCAAAGCGAGTAGTAATGATGGAGATCTTGTATTAGACCCGTTCTGTGGATGTGCCACAGCCTGTGTGGCCGCTGAACAACTCGGTAGGCAATGGATTGGAATAGACATATCACCTTCCGCAGAAATCATCACAAAACTACGTCTCGACGAAGCCAGTCAACAAGGAAAGTTAATAAATCCCGTTCCAATGACAGAAGTTTTCGTCCAAACCGAGCCGCCAAAACGAACAGATGTCCCTGATGCCGACGCACAAATGCAGCTCCCGAAAGCACATACACACAAACATGAACTCTACGGAAAACAAGAAGGCAAATGTGCGGGCTGCCACTACTTCTTGCCCTTCAGAAATATGACAATAGACCACATCGTACCGCGATCCAAAGGCGGCACAGATGCAAAAGAGAACCTCCAACTCCTCTGTAACGCCTGCAACGCAACAAAAAGCACACGCTCACAATCCGAATTTATCGAAATCCTCAAAGAACAAGGCATCAGACCAAGTGATGATATATAATACCACTTTAGGATTCAGAACTTCGGAAATTATCAGGGACTCGCATTTCGGAAATGGGCGAACGCATTATTGAACCGAAAACGCTCTAAAATATTAATTCGGTAATGTAGGAGGATTTCTAACCCCAAATTATTTTTTGAAACTTCATCAAACTTCGCCAGCGTTTAATTTCGCGTAAGTCCTATAGTTGGCATTGAAGATTATGAAAACCCTTATTTTCTTTTTATTCATACTGCCCATATTTTCAGCAGCTGCTACGTGGGAATCAGTGGAAAGCAAACATTTCCGTGTCTATTATCGAGATGGCACGGTAGATCCAACGTCAATTCTTCAAAGCGCGGAAGATTTCTATGCCGAGCTGCCGGAGTTGACAAACCGTATCCCGGCGGGAATGATTGACATCTGGGTCTGCGACACACAAAAAGATTTTCAGGCTTCCGTTCATGCGCCGATTCAGGATTGGGCGGTTGGATGCGCCTTTCCATTGAGTCGGCGCATTGTTATCCAAAACCCAAAACACATAGCCCTCGCGAAACTACAGTTAACACAAGTCCTTCGTCATGAGATTGCTCATGTCCTCTTCGGGCAGTGTACCGCAAAGCTGTCAAAGAGATCCCGTTATGGTTTATAGAAGGCATCGCGATCTACCTCGCTGAAGAATGGGTGCCAAGCCGGCATGAGACCTTATTAAAGCATATTTTCTCGAAGTCTATCCTACCACTCCATGAGTTAGCTGGTGGTTTCCCGCCTTCACAAGCTGGAGCGGATTTGGCGTACGCGCAGAGCCAAGACGCACTTCGTTGGTTGGTTGACATCAAAGGTAGAGATGCGCTATTCGCAATTATCTCGGAATTCCAAGCAGGTAGCAACTTCGAGACTGCTTTTGAAAATGTAATTGGATGGGACCTTGCCACTTATGATACACTTTGGCGAGAATCATTAGCGGAACGCTACCGATGGGCATCTCTCTTCTCCAATTCCTACTTTTTGTGGGGCGGGCTCGGCGGACTTGCTCTTCTCGGCTACCTGATCTGTCGGAACCGCAGGCAACGACACCTCAACAAACTTGCACAACAAGAAGAAACTGTAGACGCATTTTTTAGAACTTAGCACAATGAATATTTCTCTTATTTACGCTGCTTTCTGCTGCATTTGTTTCGCCTCCGTAGCAATAGCAGCACCTAAACAGATCACGCAGCACCCAGATAAACTAACACGCGACGGACATGTCGTTATACTACCGGACCACGGCACCGTCTATATCGTTTCTGACCTGCATGCAGATTGGGACGATTTCAACCAGTGGATGCAACGCACGAATCTCGTTGCGCGGATTCAAGCAGGTGAAGATGTCTACGGGTTAATACTCGGAGACGCAGTTGACTACAAACCCGACGAGCCGAGGCACCCCCCTTATGGCGACACACAAATTATTGACACCGTCATAGAACTCCGCAGGCAACTCGGCGACAAGGGCAGCAGACTCATCTACATCCGAGGAAACCACGAATTTGCCGCCGCAGATGCTTATGCAATGCTCAAAAGACAGGGGATGACAACACAAAATAGGGATCAATTTATCCGCACATTATATGAAAGTCCCCTTGGTGCCTACTATGAACAGTTCAACTTTATTGAGCGAATGACGGACACACACTATGAATTCCTTATCAACCTACCGACCGCTGTTATCGCAAAAAACGGTTTCGTCGGTATACACGCCGGGCCACCGCGTTCTATCAAGAATCTTGCAGACCTCATTGATCCGAGCCCGAAAACCCTTGACGAAATTCTCTGGCACCGTCCGGCTATCGCGTCCAGCGGTGGGTACACCTTAAAACATATTGATAAGTTTCTCAAAGCCATCCAGGCTAACCTTCTTATCGTTGGACACACCCCGATTCAATACTTCCCCGCGACAAACGTTAGAGACGGGATCGCCACATTTGGCGATAAACAACTCATCTTTTCGACAGGCTATAGCGGATTGCCGGGAGTGCCAACCTATATTGAAATCGATTTGGCAGAAACATATCCATCCGTACACGCTCTAAAGTTAGGGGTTAATATCCATCACCTCTATAATAAAACCGGAAAGCCACAACCGGACTAAAAGACACACATCATGCGACCACTGATTTACATCATGACACCTGTCCTGATCCTCACCATCCTTCTCGCTTCTCGCTTTGTAACATGGGACGCGATAAGAGGCGCGGATAGGCAAGCACAGATATACATTCAAGAGGGAAGTGCAGCACTCAGATCATGGAAACTTCCGCAAGCTATCAACGCGTTTACACGTGCAATTGAAATTGAACCCAAATATGCCGAAGCCTATGTGAAACGCGGACTCGCTTATTACCGCTCTGCACAGTACGAAACCGCTATCGCAGATTACACCGAAACGTTAAAACTCAAAAGGTACCAAGCCGATGCCTATGCAAGCCGTGGTGATGCATATCAATCGTTAGGGGACATGCAGCGCGCTATTGAAGACTACTCCGCTTCATTGAAGCAGAGGTTTAGCCCACATGTTATACAGAAACGCGCGGAAACCTATTTCAAACAGGGATCCGTTCAAAAAGCACTCGCTGACTACGATGATCTGATTAAACGGAAACCCACAGCGATGGCATATTACGGACGTGGTAACGTTTATCTGCAACACGCTATTCAAGGGAATGAGAACTTTTTAAAACCCGCATTGGCAGATCTGGATCAGGCGATCGCTCTCGAACCGCATTTCGTGACTGCTTATATCAGCCGTGTTCAGGTCCATACACAACTCGGGGATCGCACATTAGCAAACCGAGATTACAAACGCGCCATCCCACTTTTGACCGATGCAATCCAAAAACAACTGATGCGAACACTCACAAAAAACATAGACGTATTTTGATTTTTTTTCTTGAAAAAATCCCAAAATTGTGATATACTTAAAAATGGATAGTGCTTAGCGTTTCGCTTGATTTTCCACCGTGTTTACGAATATAATTACTTTTATCAGGCGACGATTTGTAAGTTAAAACTTATGTTCATCTTGGATTATTGTTTAATAGGAGGCTAACAAGC
>RKRO01000078.1 GCA_007571355.1 Candidatus Poribacteria bacterium
TCCGGTACCAGGGCGAAAAATTACTAAAGTATCACTATTTGCATTAAAATTTCCATCCGCTGTTATGTCAGTAAAGCTCCGAGAAGTCCATCCAATAATATAGGATTGCCGACTCAAATCCGTCTCCATCATCAGATATTGCAGAACGCCCTCTTGTTGTAGGATTCTCGCGAATGCTTCCCGCGTGTCGTCGAGTTCTTCATCAGGCGGCATCTTTGACGTGGGATGCAGCGGGAGATAGGCTGTCGAACGCTCGGTCCCCTGCTTCGGATCTGTACGGAGTGAAATATCTCCTAAGTAAGTTATTTGCTTACCCGTGACGCGCCACGCGTCTTCAAGTTCAACGGGTAGTTGTGCCGTAAACGCTTCCTTGACATAAGTCGTCGGGTGCCACGGCTCCACAAAGACCCCTTGCAATTGCACATCTGAATCATGCAGCAACGTTCCAATCCGTTGGGACAGTTCAGTTCCCTGATGGCGAATAAAAGTCCCGTTTGGAAACCCAAGGGTTGTTTCAGTCGGCGCTGCAGTCCTGATAGAAACAAAACTTTGTAGATGCGCACGCTGTCGTTCAGGATAGACCGACAAGATCGACAGTTGGTCTGTTGTCATCTTGTTAGGCAAAGTATTTCGCGCCACCGCAATGGTGCTCACCGAAAGGAAAATAAAGAGACAGCCGCCTATCCAGTAGCCGGACGACTTTCGTTTAAACCTCCCAAAATTGAGCAAAAAACCGCCAAAAACGAGAAGGTACACCGGTAGGGCTATCGCCAATAGTTTAACAAGCGGCACTTGGGCCGGCATTTTTGAGAGAAATTGTTTATAAATCCGCTCCTCATGTTGACGAGAAAGCGCATACTGATCTGCAAGATGTCGCGGCGATTTACCCGACTCACTCAGCAAGTGTTGCCAGAAGGCTTCACCTACCCCCTGCTCCGAGAACGGCATGGCGTTGTAGTCAAATGCAAGACAAAGAATTTGCCCATCCCCAAAGTTTCGTTTTGCAACGTAAATCTGTTCCTCTGTACCGATTAACGTTTCACACCCGCCTCTCGGGGTGAACACAATGCGTTCAAATAAAATTTCAGCGCCATCAGAAGAATGAAAACCGAATTGTTCAGATAAGGCATTCGAGAGCCTACCTGTCTTTTTTACACCCTTCAATTCAACGGGTAGGAAAGGCTCTACAAAACTGCCACGCAGTGCGTTAAAACTATCACCGCCGGACATAATAAGTGTGCCACCCCGCTGGACCCAATCAAGTAGTGCTGTCTGTTTTGCTTTAGAGACATGTCTCTCTGTCAAAAAGGTCTCACGGATAACAAGGCCATCAACTGGACTATAACCGATCCAGTCCCGTAGCAGTGCAGTTGAATCAGGTAGGTATTTCACATGCACCTGTGCGCCGTTGGCAACCTTTAATTCTCTTTTGTCAATAAATCGTTTTAACTTATCACCGCTCGGTGCCAACACCCCCAAGAGATAGTCTTTACGTGCGATAGGTGTGGGTAATAGCACTTCATGGGACGCATCAGCGTTATAAGTGTGTAAGAAATCGCTTTCTACAAGTGTTGTGGACACAATTTTTATAACAAGTCGTGTCGCATTTTTCGGGCAGTAAACAGAGAAGCGTTTCTGCTGTCGTCCCGTTGGGCTGAGCCGCAGCGGAGTGGCGTATCGTTCAAGCGGTGTATCCGAAGTAAAATTCCGGACCTCCACCACCAGTTCCCCAGTAAATACATCCGGCTCATCCCAACTCCGGAGAGTAACAGTCAAGGGTGCCCACGTCCCTGTTTTATAGCCGTCGCTGAATCCGAAGGTGGCATTTTCAACTTCCACGGCACCGAAGGCAACAGACACCGAAAAAAGCGAAAGGTAGAGCAGTATTCTCATTTTACCTATTCCAACAGAATTGAGGTTAGAAATTGCTCCTATTGAGTTGCCCGGACAAGACGCGCCGGATTGTTAACAAGTCTCGTCTTCACCGCCCCGACAAAAGGATGCGTGCTAAAAACGCCATTTCCTAACATGATCATTGATGCAACACCGCCTTCCGCCTCAATCTGCGCGATGGTGTCAATGACTCGCGCGTCGCTAAGCAATCCGCTCTCCACGGAAAACTGCTTTGAGACAGCAAAGCAAGCGTTAAAGAGTTCGGTATCCGGTTTGGCGCGTGTAAGCGTTCTCAAAGTATTTAAAGCCACATCAGCAGCCCGATTAATACGAAAGGTCTGCTCCGGGTTTCCGAGGACTTCGCTTGTCTGAATCGGTCCGAAGTAACGGTAATAGATAGGTTGTTCTGCAATTGGCAACCTATCAGCGACCAAAGGTGCCCCTTCCTTCAATTTGACGAGACAACCCCCGTGGTATTGTGAGCAAACATCTCCGAGTCCGGTGCGATTTTCGACCTCTGCGACATGGGCTACCATCGCAAGCGATTCTGTATCCTTGCATAGATGTAGGAGTTCATTGAGGGCGTAGGCTGTTGCGAGTGCAGCAGCACCACTAAGCCCGAAACCGCAGCCGAGTGGTAACGGGGAAGTTAAGTCTACCCTTATACCTGTAACCCCAGTGTTTTGGATCAACCGCTCAACAACAGCAAGGACTGTCGGAAAATTGATACTTTCTCCGTTAAATAGCACCTCTGTTTCATGAAAGTCAGAAACAGTAACGTTCACACCCTCTGTAACTGTAAATCCCATACCAAGCGAGTGCATACGGGTCGCGTCGGAATGTGGAATAATTTTGAAGACACAAGAGATGTTGCCTGGGGCATAAGCTCTCGCCATTTCGCTCCTTTCGTATTGGCTGTTGGCTGTCAGCGGAAGTTTTTTGTGCCTCCAGCAAATACCTCTATATACTGCGTTGCGGCGGGGCATACCTTGGATGGAATGCGCCCTCACCACATTGCCCTGCTTCAATCTTTGCGGCTTGTCCACCCCCGGTAACCGAGCATCTCGCACCGTCTAATTCCGGCAGTACGTAACGCTGGAACCATGCCCCCATCTGTTGGCGCATGTCATCTATTCGGGCAGTCTGAGATTTCTCATCTATCAGATTTTTCCGTTCGCCCGGATCGTTCACCAGATCGTATAATTCATGCGGTCCGTAGGGATAGCGGTGAACATATTTCCACTCCTGCGTCCGAATCATACGCACGGGACCGTACTCATCGTAAATGACGATCTCATTTTTCGCATCGTTTGTTTCACCAGAAAGCGCAGGGACAAAACTTCTGCCGGGTGACATATCGTCGTTCGGATCCGGTAAACCGAGATAATCGAGCAGTGTCGGCATAAAATCGTACTGGCTCACCATTGCTTCGCTGACGCGCCCCTCTGGAATCCTGCCGGGTTGACTGATAATGAAGGGGACCTTAACAGAGTTTTCATACATATTCAGCGGGAATGTGCCGTTGCCTTTGTGCCAAAATCCGTGATGTCCGCAGGAGTAGCCGTTGTCGCTACTGAAAACAACGAGCGTATTTTCGCGGATGCCTAACGTCGAGAGTCGATCCAGAATTCGTCCGACATTTAAATCGAGTGCTGTTATCGCTGCGAAATAGCCCTTCAAGGATTCGCGGTTACCCATGTGTGCCGCTGCGCCCTGCACAGCCCACGGGTGCAATGCCTCCTGTGGACAGGTTTTGAACGGGCAATCGTCATAGGAGTCAACAATGTCTTGTGGGTGTCCTGTAAACGGCGTGTGTGGTGCGTTGTAGTTAACGCTGAGATAGAAGGGTCCGTCTTTGTTCGCCGAGATAAAGTTCAAAGCGTCATCGGTGATGACATCCGTGAGGTAGCCGGGCTGCATCTCTACCTGACCATCTCGGATCATATCTGCGTCATTGTATTTGCTTCCACCCGTGAGCAAAGCGAACCAGTGGCTAAACCCGTGTTGCGGTGTCAAACTGTCACCAAGGTGCCATTTGCCGCTCAATCCGACTGTGTAATTATTGTCGGCTAAGACATCCGTATAACACGTCAAACCCTCGAGGTATCGGGCGGGGTCTGGTGGCATGTTGCCATCGCGGATCCAGTCGTGTACACCGTGTGCTGAAGGGATACGTCCTGTCATGAGGCTTGCGCGTGCTGGCGAGCAGACAGGACTTGTGCAGAAGAAATTCGGAAAGCGCGTGCCTTCTGAAGCCAGTTGGTCAAGATAGGGTGTCCGGACCTCATCGTTGCCGCAGCATCCGGCAGCCCAGGGCCCTTGATCGTCTGTTAGAACAAAAATGACATTTGGTTTTTGTTGTTCCATATTGGATTCTCCATCAGGTAGTTAGTTATCAGTTGTCAATTGTCAGGATTTGGGAAAACATACCTGTCGCGCCAAACAAACTTTCGTTTCCAACTGTGCTAACTGACAACTATAGTGAAATCCGAAAATAAATGCCCACTTTTATGAAGATACCTCCCCCTACCCCCGCAAGCAGGGGGAATCAGATGGGCATCGTTTCGATGTAATGGGTTTCAATCATGATGGGTTTTACGATAAGCGTTGTCCGTACGGTTTTCTGTGAAAACCTTTCAGCACTCAGTTATCAGTTAGAAACCGCCAGTTATTCACTGGGAAGTCGTCCCTCGGTAGTATGCCATTGTAATCGGCGTAGGGTCTCCTATGCCCTGGATTCTCTGGGTGCTGTGGGTGGATCTGGGTCGGCTAGCTCTTCATAGATTATAGTGGATTTCAGCTACAGCGGGCGAGGGAACCTTGAAGAAACACCCTATCAAAAACCCCCTACAAGGGCATGGTCTCCTCAATCCCTGAAATGTCTCTTTAATTATGGACTTTATGATAAATCCCAAGTGGGCTCTGAAATGGGGTTCTCTATCAAGTGGCCGACACCAATTGTCCAATGTCGTGCTGGTGAATCATCTCGGTACGCGTAACCTCTACTACCCTCATCTGCGATAAGGGTGCGCGTAAGTCTTGGTCTATTGAACCTGTCAGTAATTACAGGTTCTTGTTGTTGGTTTATTCGCCATTCCATAATAGTTTACTCCTTACTGGGTTGTTTTACGTCTTTTACACAGCGGAAAGTGGTACGCCAGAAGGCTGACCCTGCCCAGTACCCTCCTCGGGTTCCGCGGAGTTGACCTGTAACGCGTTTCTTAGATAGGTCCCCTTCTGTATAGTTCTTTAATAAGTGACTGATACTAGGTGATCCTATCAGTGGATTCCTAACATACGTCGAGTTTGTATAGATGAACTTATGATATTCATCCAGACACCACGACCGCATATCATTGTTTTTGTGTTTTGTTCCTAGAAAAGAAGTAGATTTAGCTCGCTCCCATTCCGCGTCCGTCGGCAGACGTTTACCTGCCCATTCTGCATACGCCATCGCACCATACCAAGTCACAGCGATCACCGGCTGGTTTTCATATACTGGGTCCGCGACATACTTACCGCCAGTATAATCTGCAGGAAGCCTATATTCTTCTAGCGAGTAACGATAGCCCCCGAGGTGCTCGGGCTCATCCGGTCTCACTTGTCCCTCACTGTCTACATAATGAATGTTTGCTACAGCACCCTGATTACGGCATAAATCCACCCAAGCTTTGTCCTCATCTACGATAAAATATGTAGGGCTTTTATATTCTACCGCATTCAAGAATTCAGCAAATTGAGCGTTAGTGACTTCATACTTATCCATATAAAATGCATCTACATACACCTTATACGTGCGGCTCTTATTTTTATCCGAATCATAAAAGGATCTTTCAAACACTCCTACAGGGATTTGCACCATACCTTCTGGTAGTTCTATTATATCCTCCGACATTGCATAGCCGGCAATTAGCAATAAAGTGATAAAGACGCTCACGATTTTCATGAGAATTACTCCTTATCGGGTTGTTCTACGGGTTTTACACAACGGAAACCGAATAGGTGACCCCTTGATGCTGGGTTTGCATGCCAGCGGCCACCAACCCGAACATTACTATAGGGGTTGCTTTTATAGGAACCGCCGCGCACAATGCGAATATGTTTAGATTCTGTATAATTATTTAATATTGAATCTATGTTCGCTATCGTGCCCACATCTGACAATGGATTCCATTTCGGGGACTTGAAGTAAAAGTTTGGGTCGTACGCATCCAGACACCACTCCCACACATTCCCTGCCATATCATACAGACCATAACCATTCGGTGGGTACGATCCTACTGTCGTAGTGCCTCCAACTTGCTTAGCATTAAGGATATACCCTTCATAGCCATAATTCGCTTCGGGTAAAATCTCATTACCCCACGGATATACCTTACCTTTCAGTCCGCCGCGTGCGGCTTTTTCCCATTCTGCCTCGGTCGGTAGACGTTTACCTGCCCACTCTGCATACGCCATCGCACCATACCAAGTTACCCTAACAACAGGATGATGATCCTTACCCTTTGGGTAGTTGTTGTTATCCCAATCACTCAGGTAGACTTGCCTATAACGGCACAGAGGCATGCGTTTTATGACACGATCTTTCTGCCATTCAGGATTGGCAAGTACAAACTTCTGGTAGTCTGCATTTGTCACTTCGTGCGTGTCCATATAGAA
>RKRO01000481.1 GCA_007571355.1 Candidatus Poribacteria bacterium
GTTTGGACAGTTCTTGTTGCGTGAACGTTGTGTTTTCAAAGGGCTCTCTATTTTTTCTGAACTTCACGTAGGCGTGGCACTGAAGGTAAAAAGACCGCACGCCAGCGGCGTGCTATGTCTATAGCCAGCGGCATTCCTCTTCTTGCACGCCAGCGGCGTGCTATATGTTCTGAAGTCAAAGAAGTTGTCCCCTTCTCACAGTTCGCACTGATATGGATTATCGGGACATTTGAATTAGGAGGCGAGATCATGTTACGTTATACACATAAAATGCAGCAGATCGCGACGCGCAACTTCGAACAAGGTATTGAACAAGGGCGCGAAGAAGTCCTACGCGCCTGGCACGCCGATTGGGAAAAACGCAAACAAGCGGCAGCAGAAAAAGGTGTCCCTTCAACGAACCACCACCCACACTCGAAACGCTCAACGGAAGCAGTCACTCACGGGCTCCTCGATAAACAGTCCGGGACACTGGATATAGTAAAGCCCAGAGTTATGGAAACACAACCTATTGAAACGAGTGGCTCTATTTCCCCCCTGACAAGGGCGGGTGTTTTTGCTGGGGTGTTTTTTCGTGGGGGTTGTGTTCCTAAAAGCGTGCGTTTATTTTTAGATTTTATAGTAAAACCCAGAATTATGGAAACACATCCTATAGAAACGATGTCCTCTGATTCCCTCTGATAAGGGGATGTTTTTGCAAACGCTAAAATCCAATGCGAAGAAAGTGTTTCTTCGTGGGGGTTGTCTTCCTAAAAGTGTGCAATTATTCTTAGATTTTACGATAGTTTCATGATATTTTACCCAAAAAATCACGTTTTTTCTGGACAAATTATGTCTATGTTGTATTGACATTTCATCATCAAAATCATTGGGAAGTCAGTATCTACCAGAATTTGCGTCTATAGATCGAATGCACCTTGCCAAACTATTGGAAGCCTTGCTATGACTGGATCCGGATCCAAAATGTAAATAAACACTACCTAAATACCACTGCGTGTTGTAATTCCGCCTGGGATGGAAGTTCTTTCATAATAATATCCCTTCAATTCTCTGCTGTGCGCAACTTGCCATTTCTGCTTCTATTTCGTATCCGATAAAGGGTCTACCTTCTCGTTTTGCAGCGACACCTGTTGAACCAGAGCCTGCAAATGGATCAAGGACAAGGGCATTCGGAGCAGAAAAAATGCGAATGAGGTGTTGGAGAAGGTCAACAGGTTTTGCTGTCATGTGTCCATATCGTTCTCGCGGCTTCTTTACAGGTATGACAGTGCCGGGGAACTGATCTCGATTGACCAACGGATTCTGAACATCAATAAGTCCGGTTTCCCACTTATCCCAATTGTCAACAAAAGTGCCTTCTCTGGGTGCTTGGGCAAGAACAATCATCTCACCTTGAGGCTTAAGTTGTGGCGTTTTGCGTCCGCCTAACTTACGAAGAAGCCGATCCTTTTCTGCTTCCGGTATTTTCCGCTTCCGAACAAAATGATCTTGTGTAAAGGCTTTGCTTGCCCTTCATATCGCCAAAGCAACATATCCCGAATTTCAAATCCAACGTCTTCGAGAGCCATTGCGGTTCTATGCACTAATCGGTTCTGACTAAAAACAAGGCAAAAACCACCCGGACGCAAAACACGGATCCATTCTTCTGCAATGGGGGTCAGAAACTTTTGGAGTTCACGACCTTGGGCAACAGAGAACTTCATACCGACTGGTAGAGAGCCAATAACACCCTCTTTTACACGAGATTTTAGTTTCTTTGTGTCCCAATCATCTCCCATGCCATCAATGAAATATGGAGGGTCTGTTAGTATCAAAGAAACCGCATTATCATCAATTTCACGAATACCTATACGGCAATCTATATTCTTAACATTTGCTGATAACCTTCCAATTTCTACGGATTTATGCATCCAGTAGCCTTCTTTCTTGGCACTCTCATACTTCCGTTGATAAACTTTCATTGGTGCGATTGATTCTATCTTCAAAGCAGCCAGCACGGATTATCAGAAGACATCCGTCAAATAAAATACCGATGTAATCTGTCTATTGTCCACCAATCTTCTCAAAAATGATAACATGCTGCCACGGTAGATCGTCAAGCGTCTCTATCCAAGAAAGGGGGTGCGGTGTCGCCTCCTTAATCACCTGCAATTCGCTCATTTTGTGCAAGCGTTTGATTGGCACATTGTCATCTTCCAAGCGATATTCTATAAACGCCACCCGACCGCCTATTTTGAGGGCACGGCAGATATTCTGCATCATCTCATACGGATGCGAAAATTCGTGGTAGACATCTACCATAATAGCAAGATCAACCGAATTCGGGGGCAGTTTCGGATCGGTAATGGTGCCTAAAACCCCTTTGATATTGGTAATACCTTCTTCCACCATTTTCTCAGCAAGGAGATCCAGCATCTCCCGCTGAATTTCAACACCGTAGACGATCCCCGTTTCGCCGATTTTCGGTGAGATACGCCGAGCGATATAACCCGTACCGACACCGATATCCGCCACAACATCCCCCTCTTTGAGCTTCAACATTTCAATAAGACGGCTCGGCATCTCTTCACGTTCACGTTCCGGACGTTCCAACCATCCTGCGGCGAGATGCCCCATCACGTGTGAGATTTCGCGGCCCATATAAATTTTGCCGATCCCCTCTTGGCTAGGTGGACGCTGTTCATAGCGTGTACTCGCTGGACGCGTCGGCTCGGTTTCTGATCGCGATTCATTACTCGGTACAGTTCCTGTGTAGTTAAATAGGAGAAGGATTGCCCCTAAAATACCACCGAAGATAACAAACCCACGCCGTGTATCGCCGATTTTCTGACATTTTCTGAACACTGTTACCACCTTCCGAGGTAGAGCCCTCGGTTCTCCATCGGCATCGATACACGCTTACCTTGCTGACGTTGTGAATCAACGATTGCGAAGACCATCTCAGTGCTTCGATGCGCGAGATGGATATTCCCACGTGTTTCTGTATCGGTGTCAATCGCCTCAACAATGTCTTCAATACAGCCGACGGTGCCGCTTTTCCGTTCAAACGGTGGGAATTGCGCGTCTAAAATTTCGTTGAACTGTCCTTGTCGTTTACGGAGTTGGAAACCGAGCCCATTGTTAAGTGAACGGACGGTGCCTTCACTACAATTCACCTCGAATTCATAAGCCGTACCGGGGATACTGATACCGTTGATACCGTTCTGAAAACGGATGAAGCCCATCACGATGCCCGGATCTGATTCCGTACAGTTGTCCGCAAAGTCAGCATCATCAACGGCGACGTTGCCTTGTACATATTCTATCGAAGAATCGCTTGCCAGAAAGAGGATCAGATCAGCCGCGTGTGTGTAACCCCAAAGGGCAGCACCACCCGTGTAAGCGATAATGGAACGCCTCTCCCCGATCTCACCGCTTTCGAGAATCTCGCGCATCTTGACGTACCCCGGTGTGAACCGGCGCTGCGTACCGAGGTTAAACTTGACATTGTGCCGCTCACACACTTCAACCATCATATCTGCTTCTGCCATAGAAGCGCACAAGGGTTTATCGCAGTAGATACCTTTCACGCCATTTTCTGCGGCGAACGCTGTAATCTCGGCATGGTTACCCGGACGCGTGGCGATACTGACAATATCCGGTTTCACTTCAGCGATCATCTCGCGATAGTCTAGGTAATACTTTGGGATATCCCATTTATTGCAGACGTATTGTGCCTTCTCTTCAACAACATCTGCGGCAGCAACAAGGTCTGTCCGATCGAGAGCGGTATAGCCTGCGGCGTGCGAATACGGCAAGGCACCGTGTGGCGTTTCACGGACCTCCTCATCAATTGTACCACCCATTCGACCACACCCAACAATACAAGCACGATACTGATTCGTTCCCATTGCGTTTTCCTCCATTTAAGTGGGAGATGCGACATGCATAATCCAGGCCCTGAGGGTATAGGAGAACGGAACGCTTCTGAAAGATACTTCTACGCTTCCATCCTTCATCAACAGCCGCTTGTGCTGCCTTTAATGCCTCACGCTTGACAGCACCCTCGATGTATAA
Source organism: Candidatus Poribacteria bacterium (assembly GCA_007571355.1). Taxonomy (GTDB): domain Bacteria; phylum Poribacteria; class WGA-4E; order WGA-4E; family WGA-3G; genus WGA-3G. The sequence goes on from RKRO01000481.1 coordinate 4,057, forward strand.
GTCGCCTGTAACGTCAGATAGATAACGTTGTTCTGGAGCCATTTCCGCCTCCTATACGTGAATCTCTGGAGATACCTACACGACGTATTGTATCATATTTTGCAATTTATGTGCATTTATTCTCATAAAAGTCCAGAAGTATTCAGTTTAACAGGCCTCTATGAAACAGAAACCTGATTCATCAAGGTATCTCTTAAACCGAGGACCGAGCACTGACAACTGAATACCATCTGCTATAATAACACTTGCAATCCGCATCTATCTGTAGTAAAATATCCAAAAACGGAGCAGAGGTTATATAATGAAACTTGGATTTGTGAGTGCTATTTTACCGGATCAATCGTTAGTAGATGTTTTCCGCTTCGCCGGCGATACCGGTTTCGATTGCGTCGAATTGATGTGCTGGCCCAAAGGAAAAGCGGAACGGCGTTATGCTGGTGTCACACACGTTGATGCGGCGAATCTCTCCAATGCGGAAGCAGATGAAATCCTACAATGTGCCTCGGATACCGGGGTAACGATCAGCGGGTTGGGCTATTACCCGAATCCACTAACACCTGACGAGACGGAGGCAGCCATCTATAGCGAGCATCTCAAAAAACTTATTCTGGCAGCGGAACAGTTGGCGGTTGGCACCGTCAACACGTTCATCGGCAGAGACCAGACACGCACGATAGATGAGAATTGGCACCGCTTTAAGCAGGTCTGGGAACCGCTCATTCAATTTGCTGCCGACCACGGCATCCGTATCGGCATTGAGAACTGTCCGATGTTCTTTACCGAAGACGAGTGGCCCGCTGGTCAAAACCTTGCCTACTGTCCTGCTATTTGGGAAAGGATGTTTGATGAGATTCCATCCCCGAACTTTGGACTCAATTTCGACCCGTCCCACTTTATATGGCTCCAGATGGACTACTTGAAACCGCTCGTCACCTTCGCGGATCGGATCTTCCACGTGCATGCAAAAGATGTCCGATTAGATCGGACAAAACTTGATGAAGTCGGTATCCTTGCAACGCCCTTGTCTTATCACACACCGAAATTGCCCGGACTCGGCGATGTCGATTGGGGCAGCTTCTTCTCTGTCTTGAGCGATACAGGTTACAACGGGGCGGTTTGCGTTGAGGTGGAGGATCGCGCTTATGAGGAGACATTAGCAACGCGGCAACGTGCTTTAAGCCAAAGTCATATCTTCCTGAGACAATTCATGGGTTAAGATGGAGAGGACGTTTCGATGGATAACCGCGATTGGTTGGACACAGAATGCGCGGCACTGGAACAAGCAGGCTTACGTCGGCATCTCCGTACAGTCATGCGTGCACCCACAGGTACAATCAATCTTGATGGACGCGATGTTGTGCTGCTCGGTTCCAACAATTATTTAGGCTTAAGCACACATCCAGAAGTGATCGCCGCTGCTATTGAGGCGACGCACGTTTTCGGCACAGGTGCAAGCGGCTCGCGTCTCATCTCTGGAAACAGTGAATGCTACACAACCCTAGAAACCAACCTCGCCAAAACCAAGAACACCGAAGCCGCGCTTGTCTTTAGTTCAGGATATGCCGCCAATACAGGGACCCTTCCGGTCCTTGCAGGCGAAGGTGATCTCATCTTAAGCGACACCCTCAACCATGCCAGCATCATTGACGGATGTCGTCTCAGCCGCGCCACCACCAAGGTTTATCAACACTGCGATGTGGAACACCTTAAGACCTTACTCTCCGAAGCCGCGGCGTTTCGGCGGAGACTTATCGTGACAGATGGCGTTTTCAGCATGGACGGCGATATCGCGCCGCTACCCGATATGTACGACCTCGCGACCGAATACGACGCGATGTTACTTGTAGATGACGCACACGGGTTTGGCGTATTGGGTAGAGAGGGGAGCGGCACCGTCGCACATTTCGGGTTAGAAGGAGAAGATATTATTCAGATGGGAACGCTCAGCAAAGCGATCGGCGCGCTCGGTGGATATATTGCTGGAAGTCACGCCTTGATTGAATTGCTCATCAACAAGGCACGCGGTTTCATCTTTACCACAGGCCTGCCGCCTGCCACCTTAGCAGCAGCGAATGCTGCACTCGATGTGATGCGTTCTTCACCGGATTTACGGCAACGTCTATTCTCACACGCGAAGCATCTCAAAACGGCGTTGACCCATTTAGGGTATACGTTATTGCCGAGTGAAACACAGATTCTTCCGGTGATATTGGGGAGTCCGCAACGGGCAACAAGTGTGGCAGATGCATTGATCGGCGAGGGGGTGTTCGCGCCGGCCATCCGTCCCCCGGCTGTACCACCCGATACGAGTCGGCTAAGGCTGACCGTCATGGCAACACATACCGAAGCAGAAATACAACAGGCAATTGATGCTTTTGCAACTGTACAATTCTGAACTGAATCCCTTTATAGTAAAGCCCATAATTATGGAAACACATCCTATCGAAA
>RKRO01000547.1 GCA_007571355.1 Candidatus Poribacteria bacterium
AAAATATGAAAAAAAATGGTATCATGTTAACGCTTGGACAAATTGCGACAGGCGGCATTCTTGGATGGGTAGGCGGTTGGGTCTGCCTGTTTATATTTGAGGATTTCATTTGGCAGGTGTTGATCGATGATCGAATTCGCCACGGTTTCTGGGTGGGTCTGCTCCTGCTCATTGCGATGGGTGTCACGTATGGCGTTGCCGTTGTGGGCGCGAGCGTGGGCATGCGTTTTGTGAGTCAGAAATTCGGTGTAGATGTGCCGTTAAAACGGCTTTGTTCGGGTGCGTTTTTGGGGCCGCCAGCTGTCGTCGGTTTGCTTGCGTTGCTTAACGTGCCGTGGGAGATATTTGGTGAACCAAACCTAATTTTGGCGTTGTTAATCCCAATGTTAAAGTTACTTGCGTATGTTGTTTCGTTGCCGATGCGCGGCTGGGTGTCCGTCGGCTTACCCGTCGAAGTTTGGTATATCCTTTCTATCCCTGTTGGTGCGATATTGGGATACAGGACAGCAGCTGAGGGTACCGAGGCGGGTGGTGAAGGCTTTTTCGATAAGCAGGTCCGAGAATTCAATTAAGAGCGCATACTGGAGGTTTTACCCATCGAAATGCAATATGATGATAAGCCGAAGGACGAATGTGGGGTCTTTGGTGTCTTTGGTCATCCAAGAGCGGTAGAGTTGACCTATCTGGGGTTACGTTCGCTTCAACATCGGGGGCAAGAGAGCAGCGGCATTGTCGCCTCGGATGGCGAGAGACTCACATATCACCACGGTATGGGGCTCGTTCATTCTGTATTTACTGATGAGGTGTTAGCGAATTTAACGGGGCATATAGCGATTGGTCACAATCGCTATTCAACTGCAGGGTCAAGCACGCTTGAGAATGCGCAACCGCTGGTCCGAAATTACAAGCAGGGGCCTCTGGCACTTGGCCACAACGGGAACCTTGTCAATGCGGGCCAAGTGCGCAATCATCTGGAAAATGCGGGTTCTATTTTCAGTACAAGTTTGGACACGGAAGTGATTTTCCACTTGATAGCACATTCTCGGAATCAGTCTTTAGAACACAGAATCCTTGATGCACTTCGGAGCGTTCAGGGTGCATATTCGTTCGTATGTATGGATAGAGAAACGTTAATGGGTGCCCGCGATGCTTATGGATTCCGACCCCTGTGGATCGGTAGGCTCGGTGATGCGTATGTGTTGGCTTCTGAGACGTGTGCCTTTGATGTCGTCGAAGCGGAACCGATACGTGAGGTGGAACCCGGGGAATTGGTGTTTATACGTTCAGCGCATCGCGGTTTGGAGTCGTTGCGTTTTCATAAGCGTGAGTCGTCGTTATCGCAATGTATTTTTGAGTCTATTTATTTGGCGCGTCCGGATAGTCTCATGTTCGGGGAAAGTGTGAATAACACGCGTCGAGAGTTCGGTAGGCAGTTGGCGCGCGAGCACCCTGTCAAAGCAGATGTCGTTATTCCTGTCCCTGATTCGGCGACAATTGCTGCGCTTGGATATGCTGAAGAGTCTGGGCTCCCCTTTGATTTAGGGTTGTCTCGGAACACTTTCGTTGGTCGATCGTTCATGAACCCGGCGCAGGATATCCGTGAATTGATGGTTAAGGTGAAGTTGAACCCCGTGCGTGACGTGTTGAGTGGCAAACGGGTGGTCCTTGTAGATGATTCTATTATGCGTGGGACAAATAGCAGAAAACTTATTAAAATCGTTCGGCAGGGCGGTGCGACAGCCGTACACCTCCGAATTGCATCGCCTCCAAATAAATTCCCCTGCTTCTACGGCGTAGACACACCGACCCGGGGTGAATTAATTGCAAGTTCGCACACGATTGAGGAGATACGCAGGTACATCCGTGCCGACAGCCTCGGTTATTTGAGTATTGACGGTTTGTTACAGTCGGTGAAGGCACCGCGCGATTTTTGCACCACCTGTTTTGATGGTGAATATCCGATTCCGCTTATGGAGGACGCTTCGGAACAACTTCCTTTAATTTAATCGTCAATTGTTAGCGGTTGTATTTTATACGATTTCTAATCCAAGTTGCTCCCAGCGGATTTTGGACAGGGTTGCACCGTTTTTCGGACGCTTGTGCTATGGCTATAAACAAGGGCAACTCGCGTTATTCCTATATAAAGGCAGATTTAGGAACAGAAATGGTATTAGTGTCTGTTTGGAACCTACAAGGAAATTTTTATGCTGATTTTCACGCCAAATAAAAAAAGTGGTACCCCGAAAAAACCGAATCCGATGGGGACACCGCAGGGGCAAAATACACTTGTTTCCCTGTTAATCTGTGCCATCTTGGGCATGGTTCTGAGTAGGATTCTCCCGCCTGTCATCGAAAAGTTACGCCCTGACATGGATGCGATAGTTGCACAAGAGATCGGTCTTTACATTGCTTTGGGGGTAAGCAGCGTTGTTTTGGTCGTGAGTCTTCTCAGACCGCGAAAAAAAAGTGTTTCACCTCTTCGTAGATTACTCTTAAAGGAGCAAGAAAAGTCAGATGGCAGATAAAAAGCAGTTGACGTACGCGGATGCGGGGGTCTCATTTGAGGCGGAATCTGAGGCGATCACGAAGCTTAGAAGTCTCGTTAAAACGACGTACCGTCCGGAGGTGCTCAGCGATGTTGGGAGCTTCGGCGGGCTCTTCGCACTGAAAACCTATCGAGAACCAGTTCTGGTATCCAGCACGGATAGTGTCGGCACAAAACTAAAAGTTGCGTTTAAGGTTAGGCGGCACGACACTGTCGGCTTTGATATTGTTGCCCATTGCGGTAACGATATTGTTGTGCAAGGTGCGGAGCCGCTTTTCTTTTTAGATTACATCGGCATTAACAAAGTAGAACCATCGGTGATTGAAGGTATCGTCTCGGGGCTCTCCGAAGGTTGCCGTGAGATCGGTTGTGCCTTAATCGGGGGTGAGATTGCGGAGATGCCGGATCTCTATGCGCCGGGAGAATATGACTTGGTAGGCACGATTGTCGGTGCTGTTGGGAGAGACGATTTAATTACAGGCCGTGAAATTACGCCCGGGGATCACCTCATTGGATTAGGTGCTGCAGGTTTGCATACCAACGGATTTTCACTTGCCCGACGTATCCTATTTAACAGGTGTGGTTATGATGTGGATACCTACCTCCCTGAACTCTCGTCGACGGTCGGCGAAGCCCTCCTTGTGACACACAAAAGTTACGTGAGATCTGTTCTGGAGCTTCGCAAGGTCTGCAAGATTAAAGGGCTCGCCCATATCACTGGCGGTGGGTTACCTGCGAATGTGCTTCGGATTCTGCCAGATGGCTGTGTAGCCGATATTCGGAAAGCAACATGGGAAATCCCATCGATTTTTCCGTTTTTGCAAGCGAGTGGGAATGTTGAAGAAGTAGAAATGTATAGGGTCTTCAATATGGGGATTGGGATGGTTGTCGTCGTTGCGCCTGATGCTGTTGATGCTGCCTTGGCATCACTGAACGCATCTGGAGAATCTACCTTCCAGATTGGCGAAGTCGTTGCGGGCGACAAGGGGGTGCACGGTGTCGGTTCCTAATACAGATGGGCGATCAAGGCTTCCGTTTTTAGGTGAAGCTGCTCTCCAAGAATTATCAACTTTGCTTGAGGAGACGCATCCGCAAGTTGTTGGGGCGGCGATTCAATGTGCGGAAGATGACGACGCTGCTCTTTTTTTTGTTGTCTGTACGCAGCTGAAAGGTCAACCTATTGGAAACGCAATTGCTACGCATATCGGAAAAATTTTCGCCATGCTCCCTTTTGATAGACGGGTGAGTGTCGCTGAGAAAGTGACGCTGACAGAGATTGTCGATGCCGAACGCGCGAGCCAAGTCTGGGACGAACTGGTTGCTAAGATTAAGGAGACGCGCCAAAAAACGACATTCTTAGGTGAAGGTGCTGCAAATCTTGCTAAATTATTATCCTATATGGATATAACAGAACAGGATCGTTTATTGGAAGCGTTAGCAGTGAGACGCCCTGGGATAGTGGGGAACGTTTCTGAAAAGTTGTTTACTTTTGAAGACCTGAGTGCCTTAGGGGATGAAGCAATCAAGACGATCCTGCAAGTGTTAGACAAACCGACGATGGCACTTGCTCTGCACAACGCCCCGCCTGCGATACGCGATCGCTTTTTTGAAAATATGTCGGCATCGCAAGCGGAAGCTGTTGAGGCAGAAACTGAACAACTGACCTTTGAACAGACGCAGCTTACCGATACAGCTCGCCAATCTGTTGTCAGTTTAGTGCGTAACTTTGCATCGAAAGGGTTGCTAAAAATTGGAGGAACCCTGGGTGATGCCCGTTTGCTTTAGCAGTTGTCGGTTTAACTATCTTCGAGTTTAAACTCATACGGAATTTGAACATTCTCGAGGCTTATGGCTTTACCACCCTTCGTCGCAGGACGGAAGGTTGTTTTTTTCAGGGCTTCAATTGCTGCTTCTTCGAGTCCAAATCCGATGCTCGTTATTGCGACAATATCCTTAGGAATCCCGTTTTCATCAATGGTTGCTGCCAGAATAACGATGCCTTCCTTTTCTGCTTTTTTAGCCGCGTCCGGGTACTTCGGTTCTACCTGAATTTTGTAGGTAGGCTCAGCAATTCCAGCCTCGGTGTTTATATCGATGTTAACGGATCCAAGTGTGTCATCTGGTGCCGACGTGTCGAGTTTGTCAAGCATTGTTGGTGCTTCACGCTTGAGTTCAAAAGTTGAGGTTGTCGTTTCGGGTTCGATTGTTGTTGTGGGTTGAACAAAGTTGCGCTCAACGTCTATGATTGCGGGGCCTTCGCTAACGTCAGGTGCTGTGAGGTCGATTCCTGCATCTGTACCATCGGGAATTGTGAACGCATCATTTGATGGTAATTGTGCGGTGGCTGTCCTTATTGGCTGCTTGAGGACAGGTTTCTGTTCTTGTTGCTTACTTTCGAACTTTAGCGCTTCTCGTCGTATGAATCGGCGTTTCGCTTTCGGTTCCTCTTTTATCATACTGACATCAAATATTTCTCTTTCCTGTTCAATCCGATCAACGATGACAAAAAGGGCGATGAGAATTGCGATAAGCGCGTGAAACGCCATTGCAACTGTGAACGCTGCGGAGTTCCGTCCGATGTGCTTCTGTGTGATCGTGTGTTTCGGTAAGTTTGCCTGTGCCGTGGAAATGCTGCGCTGTTGGTTGGAATCAAGATCAACCTTCTTTAATGCAACGAAACGTTTCGGTTTTTTACGTTCTGCCCGACGTTGTCGCATATCGCTGAGTATGCCGGAAGTTCTGCTGTTCATTTCCTTTTCCTCCTATAAAGAGAAGACGGATAGCCTCAGTCTTTGGACACTAATATTGTGGCAATGACTGAAACCGATGTGGCTAAAAAATGCTTGTAGGACTATTCGTGAGTACTTATGTTAAACGTTAGGAATAACTAAAACGTTTACTAGAACTCACGGAGTATAGGAAAATATTACCATTTTAGCATAAAAATATATCCTAATTATACCATATTTTTATTTTTGTGTCAATTTTTTTAGTTTTCGCGCGTCAAGGCTTTTATTTCTGCCCATTTCACTGCTAATTTTCCTCTCGGTTCTACATCGGTTGCAACAAATTCAGTGCTTATGAGTTTGATGTTATCTACCGCCCACCACCAATCATTCGTTGCGTCAATAACACCGAAACTAATAATGACCTCTGCGGCATCCGCGGGATTGTTAATTGGAATTTCTAAGGTTTCGTTAACCTGTTCTAAGTCGTTTAATGCTTCCTGCTTTTTTTCAAGGGTAGGAATTGTAACAAGGGTCTGCGTGCCGGAACTCTCGAACAACAGGATTTGTTCTTCATTACCGCCGTCAAAACTTACTGTTACCACAGCAGTTTGCGTATCTTCAGGACGCCAGCTGGAATCGAATGTTAAGATGAATGAATTTTCAGCTGCGCCTACGATATTAATGGAAGGCGTATTTATGTGACCATTCCAATCACTAAGCGCGTCAGGGTCACCGTTTACTTCCCAATCGTCCCACTCATCAGGGTCTGAAACCGCGCCATTTCCTATACCTTTGCCGTCCTTCTGGTCAGAAGTGAACTGACTACGTTCTTGGTCTCCTGCTGTTTGTGTCCACCACGCCAGGTCAACAATTGCCCATGTTCGCCATTCAGGCATGCCGAGGTCTTCAGGGTTTTCATTCGTAATTTTCCATCCTTCAGGTGGCGTACCCGACCAGACGTTAGCTGCTTGAACTCCTTCCTCTATACTGTCTTGAAGATTCACATCTTCAAAATCTTCTTCAAAAATGACTGTTTCAGCCCCGCAAATTGTTGATGTTGTAAAACATAAAGCGAATACAAGGATCGCCGTTGTAATTGTCCTGTATAGCATAATAATCTCCTCATGATATTATAACGTGAGTTTGATAAAGGTAGGACGTTGGGTTTCGCTACCCCTATTTAAGCAGAAAATACCTTGAAAAATGGCATATCTGTCCAA
>RKRO01000105.1 GCA_007571355.1 Candidatus Poribacteria bacterium
ACGATCTGGGTGTCGATATCGACAACGCTTTTACGCCGAAATATGTGCTTATCCGTGGCAAAGGCAAGGTCGTGAAAGCCCTTCAGAGTGAGGCACGTAAGGTTGACAACATATATCTTGCCGCAGACCCGGATCGCGAGGGTGAAGCCATCTGTTGGCACCTCGCCGAAGAACTGAAGAAGACAAAAAAGCCTATTTACCGGATAACCTATAACGAAGTCACGAAAAGTGCTATTTTAGATGCAATCAAAAAACCCGGTGAGATCAATATGGCACTCGTCGATGCGCAACAGGCACGCCGCGTGTTAGACCGGCTCATCGGATGGCAGATTAGTCCCATTTTGTGGCGTAGCGTCAAACCCAGGCTGAGCGCAGGCAGAGTCCAATCTGTTGCTGTCCGACTGATATGTGAGCGCGAAGCAGAGATTGAGGCGTTCACCCCTGAAGAATACTGGACGCTTACCGCAACCCTTACACCGGCTGAAGTTGCGAACCCTTTTCTCGCGAAATTACATAAAATCGGCACTAAGAAGGGTGAAATTAATAATTACGGATTCCGTATAGATGAGGCGCGTGCAAAAGAGATCGCAGCGGACGCGAAAACACGTAATTATGTGGTCGAGAAGGTCGAGAAAAGAGAGCGGAAACAGAGACCCGTCCCGCCGTTTATCACAAGCACGCTGCAGCAGGAAGCATCTAGAAAACTCCGATTTTCTGCTAAAAAAACGATGCTTGTGGCACAGCAGCTCTATGAAGGCTTAGAGATGGGAAACGAGGGATCGGTTGGACTTATTACCTATATGCGTACCGATTCAACCCGTATCGCCAAAGAAGCAACGGATGCTGCACGAGCGTATATTAAGGCGACGTATGGGACAGATTATCTGCCGGGGCGTGTTGTCAGTTATCGCAGCAAAAAGGGAGCCCAAGACGCACACGAGGCAATCCGTCCGACCGTGCCGTTACGTACACCGACAGAATTGAAACCTTATCTGAGTAAGGATCAGTATAATCTTTATGAACTTATCTGGAAACGTTTCATCGCGTGTCAGATGAATCCGGCTATTCTGGACGCAACGACGATTGACATCAAAGCAGGTCAATATCTGTTCCGAGCCACCGGTTCCGTTATCAAGTTTGATGGGTTCAGACGTATCTATATGGAAGGTAAAGACGATACAACTGCTGATGACAGCACGTCCACTGAAGAGAATGCGATTTTACCTATTGTTAAGGAAGGTGAGACGCTTAACCTACACAAATTAGAGCCGAAGCAGCACTATACGCAACCGCCCCCCCGCTATAATGAAGCAACGCTCGTTAAAATGCTGGAGGCGAAAGAGATCGGGCGGCCCAGCACGTATGCTTCTATTCTATCAACTATTCAGGGACGAGAGTATGTAACCAAAGAACGTGGACGATTGATGCCTACGGATATAGGTAGGCTCGTTAACCATCTCCTAATTCATGGGTTTCCTAATATCCTTGATGTTGAATTCACCGCAAAAATGGAAGAGCAACTGGATACCATCGCCGATGGGAAAGTCGACTGGACGCAAACTTTAGGACAGTTTTACCCATCTTTCCAAGTCTCGCTCAAAGAGGCACCTGACAAAATGTACGAGGCACGAAAAGCGATGGAAGAAGAGTCCGGTGAGAAATGCGAAAAATGCGGCGGAAATATGATTCTCAAATGGGGTAAATATGGACGGTTCCTCGGCTGCGCGAACTATCCAGAGTGTACGAATATTAAATCCTTAAGCACGGATGATACACCTGCCCCGGAACCAGAAACAACCGACACGCTCTGCGACAAATGCGGTGAACCTATGGTTATCAGAACGAGCCGCGTCGGTGGCAAGTTTTTATCGTGTAGCGGGTACCCCAAATGTAAAAATGCCAAACCACTGCCAATGGGGATAGACTGCCCTGAACCCAATTGCGATGGTTACCTTGGCGAACGGCGCAGCCGGCGTGGAAAGGTATTTTACGGGTGCAGTAACTATCCGAAGTGCGAATTTTCACTATGGGATAAGCCTATACTGGAACCGTGTCCAAAATGCAACGCACCATTTCTCGTTGAGAAAAATAGAAAGCCGAGAGGTAGCGATACGCCAATAATCACAATCAGTTGCCGCACATCGAATTGTGATTATACAAAAGATGGATAACTGACAACTCAAAAATGATACAGGTACATCAGGTCAGTTTCAGTTATAATGAACTTAGCGTGCTGGAGCAGGTAAGTTTCCGCGTGGAGCGCGGCGAATTCGTCTTTCTTGTGGGGCCGAGCGGCGCAGGGAAAACGACGTTGTTGCGGCTGTTATATGCTGACCTGATACCGATTGCCGGGGACCTAAGCGTCACCGGGCAAAAACTTGCTAAATTGGACAAGATGAGCCTGCCGTACTTTCGTCAAAAGATAGGCCTTGTCTTTCAAGACTTCAAATTTCTGCCAGATAAATCGGTCAGGGAAAATCTTGCGCTGCCGCAGAAACTGGCAAGCACGGCACCGAAGTTCGTTAAAGAGAGCGTCGACAGGTTCCTGCATCAAATGGGGCTGAGTCACCATCAACACGCGTTACCGACAGAAATATCGAGCAATGAACGCCGACGGCTTGCTATTGCCAGAGCTGTTATCAACAACCCCGTGCTGCTGCTTGCCGACGCGCCTACGGAAGGTTTAGATTTACGTCTTTCGCTTGAAGTTATGGCACTTCTGGATGCCCTCAATTTTCAAGGTATGACTGTCTTCGTCACAACGACCGACCGTCAACTCGCTGAGAAATGTAACAAGCGGATTATTGAATTGCGGGATGGCGGTATCCATTTTTTTTCTAACCGTTGACACTTCAAAACGTAAAGGTTTGAAACAGTGTGTTTGTGCATCAAAAGCCAAAACTGAAAACTGAAAAATGCGTTATCGTCTTAAAAATGCAATATCTCATATCACCTGCGCTGGCACTTCCAGTCTGATAGGCATTATCGGCATCGGTTTCATCACTGTCCTACTGACGACCTTGCTGCTGAATCACTTACTCATCTCACAACAATCTGAATTTAAAAGTTATTCACCTACCCTCGTAGCGTTTCTAAAAAACACAGTAGATGAGGCACATGGACGCACCTTGGTCAGCCAATTAGAGAAGAACGGACAGATTCTCGCTGTAGGTTATACTTCAAAAGCAGATAAACTTGCCCGTGGCGAAACCGAATTCCAAGATTTAGGGGTGCTGATCAAGGAAGCGTTTGCAGAGACCCAAGGTGTAAACCCGTTTCCGGCATCCCTTAATATTTACGTCGACGAGGAATTAATCACGCGTAAAGCCTTAGAGCATATCGTCTTAGAGATTAAAACACACGATGAAATTGAAGATGTCATGTTGACCGGACAGGGGCAGTTGAAAGATCGTTTGCGCGATTCAGAACGCACAACGCTCGCCGGCATCGCCGTTGCCAGTGTTTTCGTGTGGTTTATCATCGCTTCAATCATCAAAAGGTCCGCGGCTGCCCGATCCGAAGAGATTTACCTCATGAAACTTCTGGGTATGTTCCGAAACTATCTGCTCACCCCTTTCATTGTTCACGGGTTGTTCCTCGGCGGTCTTGGTGCCATCTGTGGACTCGGCTGCTTCTACGGAATGCTCTATGTGTTCCAGACCCAGTTAGGCGGTTTATACTTCCTTACGATTTATCAAATTATCTCGGTTGTTGTTGCTGAGATGTTAATTGGAATATTGGCAGGTTTTGTTACACATCGGAAATTTGCATAGTTGTTTTGTATCCTATCCATTAACGCCAGTTTGAAAAAAATATGAGAGGGTTCCGAAGCAGACGCACATTCGCCAAAAAAGCAATAGAGTCCCCGAAAAGCGGCGATTTTTAAACCCCAACCCCCCTTGATCCCCCCTTATCAGGGGGGTAGGGCGGCTCTCAGCGGAAAAGCGGCTGCTTTAAGTATTTATCAAATTCACGTTATTCATTAGAACTGACACAAATCATTTTTCAGGGAGCAGGGACTTGTCGGTGGGGTTGAACAGGGGTTGCCCAAAAATCTTAGGGAGAAAACTGGGAAGGGGTAGACGCGCTGGATATACGGGAGAACATGTCTTTGGAACTTATACCCTAACCGAACCGCAAGGAATAGTAAAATATGACAAATCAGGAGATCAGTGATGTTTTCAGAGCTATTGGATCACTTCTACAAATCCGGGGGGGTGATGCCTTCCGCGCACGCATTTATGATCGCGCAGCCGATTTAATCAATAAATTCCCGCGTGAATTGTCCGGTGAAACCGATAAACAGGCCCCGCTCGGTTATGATACGGCAGCCGTCCAACAACTCCGGGCGACACCCGGTATCGGGAAAGCCATCCAAGATAAGACGGTTGAGATGCTCGAAACCGGACGCTGCAAGTATTATGATGACCTCGTCGCAGAGATGGGAACGGGGATCCTGGAGGTGCTTGAAATCCGAGGCCTCGGTGTAAAGACTGTCGGTAGGTTCTATCAGGAACTCGGTGTCCGAAACCTTGAAGACCTCCAAGCACTGCTGGAAAGCGGAAAACTTAATAACATGAAGGGGATCGGAAAGAAGACGCTTCGGATGATAACCGAAAGTTTGGCGTTTCGGATGGCACTCCGAAAGGCGCGCCCGCGACGCGACACCTTACAACTTGCATCACAGATTTTCGAGAGGCTAAGGCCGCTTATCGCCAATGGATGGATAAAACAGGAACCCGAATTTACCGGACATTTACTGAGGCTTGAAGAAGTCTGTCGAGGCATAGAATTGATCGTTGTATGTGAAGATGAAACTGTCTTCCAATTTGTAGATGGCAGCGTCCCCGATCCGCTCCGATCGTTTCTTGAGCTGTTCTCACAAAATCCTATCGTTTTCAGAACAGCCGATGGCGTTGCATACACGTATGCCAGCCATAGGGCCGCTTTCGTTGAAACAGATCGGAGCGAACCGACAGATGATGTCCGCGAGACACTCCCTGTCCTCCAATTCTCCGTTGACCGAGATTTTCCGGTCGCTCTCTATCTTTGCACGCCTGCCACGTACGCGTTGACCCTATTCTTAACGACAGCGACGGACGCGCACTTTAGAGCACTCCCCGACGGCTCCGCCTTGCAAATGACTGAACCCGATATAACAACAGAGGCAGGGATTTACAAAAAACTCGGCCTCTGCTATATTCCGCCTGAACTTCGACAGGATGCTGCTGCCGTCACAGCGGCTAAGGACAACGCCTTACCGCACCTCGTTGAATTCACCGATTTACGAGGCGATTTACACGCACATACCAACTGGAGCGACGGACAACAGACGCTTCAAGAGATGGTGACGGCAGCACAAGCAGAAGGGCTCGAATATTTCGCGATCACGGATCACTCTGTTTCTTCCGTTATCGCAAACGGTTTGGATCAGCGACGACTCCTTGAACAAGTGAAGCAGGTTCGGGAATTAAACGCAGCGGTTGACGGTATCACAGTCCTCGCCGGTTCTGAAGTGGATATTCGGCGGTACGGCGATCTCGATTTCCCCGACGAGGTACTGGCGCAACTGGATGTTGTCGTCGCAAGCGTTCATAGCAATTTTAATCTAACCGAAACCGAGATGACAAAACGCATCATTCGCGCTATTGAGAATCCGTTCGTCAACATTATCGGTCATCCGACCGGTAGAATGCTCGGTTATAGACCGATGTACCCGCTCAATATTGAAGCGATCATCGCAGCCGCCGCAGAAAATAACACCGCCTTAGAGATTAACGGATCACCGAGGCGATTGGATTTGGATTCTCGGTTTGTGCGTCAGGCGAAAGATGCAGGCGTGCTCCTATCTGTCAATACGGATGCACATGCTATCAGACAACTCGCACACCGACGCTCTGGATTGAATGTCGCCCGCCGGGGCTGGTTGACAAAATCTGAAGTTATCAATACGTATACGGTTGAGGAATTGCGCGAAAAATGCGGCATCGGCGAACGTTTATAGCGAATTACATATCTCTGAAGACAAATGATGAAGCAACACCCTAACACCGCACATCAAAGCAGACAACACCGAATGGGCAGTTCGCACGTTCCCTTAGCCGCGGTAACGCCGGCGCAAACTATCGAATTCCTATCTGCTAAAAACCCAACTTACCCCCCCCCACCTATCATAAGTTAAGTAAAACCTATACACAACAGCATCCCTATACAAAGCCTGCGGGCGCGTTTCCAGTCTCTGTCGCGCGCCCTGCAGGCTTCATCTTTTCATCCAATTCCCCTGCTTGTGGGGAATTAGAAGGTAAACCATCTTCACAAAGGGACATCCAATGAAAAATACACTCTACTTCGGCGATAACCTCAACGTCATGCACGAGATACCCAGCGAAAGTTACCACCTCTGCTACCTCGACCCGCCCTTCAACAGCGGACGTAACTACAACATCTTTCTCGCGAACTCAAAAGCGCAGCGAAAAGCTTTCGGCGACATC
>RKRO01000413.1 GCA_007571355.1 Candidatus Poribacteria bacterium
GGATTATGTCTATCAAAAGCCCTTTGCAGCTCGTCGTAGAGCGTTCTATAGACCCGACGCAGCGAATATTCGACCGTGGGTTCAACAACGCGTTCTGGAAAGAGGATATGCGTTCCAGCTGCCCTCTCAGCATCTTTTATGTATTTGCGACTTCGTTGAATCAATACCTGTTTTAGTAGTGGATCTTGGCGTAAAAAGTCGTCTTCTTCAACCTGTTCGGTAATTTCGCTGGTTTCATCCTCAAGCCGTTTTTCAATGCTGCGAAAGTGTCCACGGAAATCATGCACGCCGATTTTAGCGAAGTGTGCCCTTTGGTTCTGTCCGAAATAGTTAATCAGATGGTAGATATCGTCCAAGCTGTTATTGATTGGCGTGGCGGTGAGAAGATAGAATTTTTTGTGTCGAGCGAGTTCCATGAGAAGTCGGCCGCGGTTGGAATTCGGATTCCGAAAATGATGCGCTTCGTCTATAATAATAACATCCTTGTATTCTCGAAAGTACTCAAGATCATCTTCGTTTACGCCGCCTCGGCGGCCGAGGTCTGTATGTAGTTTAATATCGTAATGTTCACGAAGTAGGCGGCCGTACTTCGATTGGAGTTGACGACTCACTTGGCTATTCCAAACGCTCTCTGCAACTGATTTCGGGGTAATGAGTAGAACACGCTTGTTTTCCCTTAGATACCGTTCAAGCAGCATCAAACCGATATAAGTTTTACCACTACCAACGCCATCGCAGATCAGCGCGCCGTTCCACGTATCTGCTATTTGGAGTGCAGCATGGTAGCCGTCTTTTTGGTACTGAGAAAGCGTACGGTAAATTACCGACTCGTTCTCCTCCCATTCATCGGCGGGCTTTTCACGTCCGCTAAAGTAAGCGTGGAGTGCTTTTGCATAGATGGTAAAGGGTGGATATTCTCTCAGATGCCGTTCAATTGTGCGAAGCAGTTCCGCCTTCACCTCAGAGCCTTCCTGCCAACGGGCATCGTACCATTCACTGAGTTTCTCAATATGTGTGGCATCTGTGATAAAAGAATTTAACTCAACATTTTGCGTAAGCCCCGGGCGGGTGAAGTTGGAACTTCCGACGGTGGCAAAGTCAACGGGACTTGAATTTTGGGCGTGCATCAAGTTGAGTTTCGCGTGAAACTTGGTTTTATCATAAACGCGCACGGCAATTTTCCCACTACGAATAGCATCGCGGACAGCAGCAAGGCCGTGGAGGGTGTCGTCTTGTTCTTTTTGGGATTCAATATTGGCATCGGTGGCATCTTGCAGTGCCTTGATGAGATGCTCTTTTGTGCGTTTTGTGGTCTCGTCCCCCATTAGGAGACGGATGCCATCAAGGTGCTGCCATGTCTTTCCGAGCGATAGAAATGCCCCGATTTCAAACGTTCCGGTCGCTATATCTAAATTGACACTTTTCACAAGAAGGGTTTCAAGAACTTTTTGGAGGGTGTTACCTTCTATATTGTCAATGAGTGTTGGAATTTGCATACCCATTTAACTTTCTTTGCTATAGAGTTTATTTAAGCATATCATATACAAAGAAAAATTTTTATCTTTTTCTGCTAAAGGGAAACTGAATATTTGAATTTGACAGGCTTCAACCTTTGTGATAAAATTTTATGCATTCTACAAAATAGGAGTCGTTATGTCTACGTATGACATCGGAATTATCGGTGGAGGCCCAGGCGGATACGTTGCAGCTATTAAAGCTGCACAACTCGGTGGTAACGTCTGCCTCATAGAAAAAGGGGAGTGGGGCGGCACCTGCTTGAATCGCGGATGTATCCCGACGAAAACGCTTTACGCCGTCGCTAACCTCGCCACTCAAGTTCAAGAAGCCCCTGACTTCGGTGTGCATATCAGTGGCGAGACGACTGTTGACTATCCACAGGTATTAGTTCATAAAAACTCGGTCATCCAGCGGCTAACAGGTGGCATCGCACAACTGCTAAAAGCGAATAAGGTTGACACCCTCAACGGCACAGGGACACTTGCCGATAGAAATACCATTATCGTTAGCAAATCCGATGGCACAACTGATCAGCTGCACGCGAAAAATATCATCATCGCCACAGGTTCCGAACCAGCGGTCCCTCCTATCTTTGAAATTGATGAGGAACAAGTCCTGACAACAACGGGTATCCTCAACCTGGCAGAACTCCCCGAAAGTTTGCTGATTGTAGGCGGTGGGGTTTCGGGATGTGAGTTCGCTTCAATCTTCAACGCACTCGGTTGTAAGATGACCGTGTTAGAACTCCTTCCGACAATTTTAGCAACCGAAGATGTCCAAATCATCCGTCATATCCAACTTTTCATGAAGCGAAAAGGGATCGCTATCCACACAGGTGCGAAACTCATGCACGTCAAAAAATCGGACGCAGGTGTCACAGCGGTGCTTGAATCTGGTGAAGAGTTGACCGCAGAAAAGATGCTCGTCTCAATCGGGAGACGCTACAACACAGATGGAATCGGGTTAGAAAAAGTTGGTGTGCGTACAGAAGGCGGAAAAATCGTCGTAGATGCGCGGATGCAAACGAGCGTCCCGAGTATTTACGCCGTTGGAGATGTCGCAAGCCGATACCTATTGGCACACGTCGCATCTGCTGAAGGAAAGGTTGCTGCACAAAATTGTCTTGGTAACAACGTTGAAATGGATTATCAGGTTATCCCATGGTGCGTTTTTACCTTACCCGAAATTGGACACGTCGGTATGACAGAAAAAGAGGCGACCGCTGAAGGTTACGAAGTGAAGGTAGGTCGGTTTCCGTACGCTGCGAATGGGAAGGCATTAGGGCTACGTGAAACAGATGGGTTCGTTAAGACGGTCTCTGATGTCGATAGCGGGGATATCCTCGGCGTTCACATTGTCGGTGCGCAGGCTTCAACGCTCATCCACGAAGCAGCGGTTGCCGTGCGTCTCGGTGCTTCTGCTGGAGACATCGCGCATACTGTTCACGCGCATCCGACACTTTCAGAAATGGTAATGGAATCCGCCGAAGCGGCGTACGATAGAGCAATCCACAGCCTGCGCTAAAAACGGACAGCGTCTTGTAGTTCACGATACCGAGTTGAAATCTCAGAAAATTGCACACGTTTTTGTCGGTTGATACTAAAATCTTCAATGTTAAAAGAGGCGACAACCGCGCCATACACCATAGCGCTCCGTATCGCTGCCTCCGATATCTCCCCAACAGCAGCGAGGTAGCCCATCATCCCACCCGCAAAACTATCGCCTGCACCTGTTGGGTCGGCGACCTGCCTGATCGGATATGCAGGCGCGTTGAAATAGGATGATTCCGTAATACTGATTGCGCCGTGCTCTCCCTTTTTGACGATAACCCGCTCTGGACCATAGCGTAGAATTGTCTCTGCAGCGCGCACTAAATTCGCATCACCTGTGAGCAGGCGCGCCTCACTATCGTTCAAGATGAGGACATCCACACGGGCGAAGAGGGCTTCTAACGCCTCTCGTTCTTCATTAATCCAAAAATCCATGGTATCACAGACAACAAGTTTCGGATTTGTTGCCTGTTCAATGATACGCAGCTGCAATGCAGGCGCGTTATTCGCCAAGAAAAGATAGGGCGTATCCTTGTAAGTTTCAGGTAAAATGGGCTGAAAACCCTCAATAACATTCAACTCCGTGAAGAGGGTATCGCGCACGTTAAAGTCTTCAGTATAACGACCGCCCCATCGAAACGATTTGCCATCTTCAACCCGCTTTACCCCTTGGAGATCAATGCCGCGCGTTTGAAGAAAATCTGTGTAGGCATGCGGAAAATCACCACCAATAACTCCAACAAGTTGGACATGACATTTAAAAAAACTCGCGGCGATGGCAGCGTAGACACCGGAACCACCAAGCACATCCTCCACGCGTCTACTTGGTGTTTCCACCGTATCTAAAGTCACCGTCCCAACCACTAAAATCTCCATACTGTGAATCCCTTTATGACACGCTTCGTTTCTCCCCATCAATAACATTTTGGGGCATCCCGACGGTTGCATTTTTCCAGAAGGCTTCATCCGTTTTAGGTTCATCTGCATCAGTATCAAGATCCGTATCCGTTAGGGAATCAAAACGACTCCACTCGGTCTCATCGTGCTGCATGTCTATTTCGGAACGCCTGTATTCGACGCATGTATCCCGTTTTTCATGGGGATTCGCCTTTCTGGATGCAATGTATAGATAGTATCCTCTTTTGAAAATCAAAAAGGCCCCGGCCTATTTTTATTCTCGCGGAATGCGCGGATAACCCGTCGCAGTCGACGAATGAAAATTACACTGAGCACAATGACTAACGGATACTGCAAAAAACTTAGCATTTTTACCAACGTCGGCGGGAATAACATTGCCTGAGAAGAGGCAGCCCAGATCAGTAACAACAACACTGCCGATAGAAGTATTATTACCCCTTCCAAAATTTCTGATTTCTTCATACGCATCCCTCACAGAGCGAAAATCTCTAAAACTTCTTAAAGACCAACGAGGTTTTAAACCTCGCGAATGCCTTGTCATACTTGAACTGTTATAAGGAGAATCAACCCTAAGTTCCCATTTCCCATGAATTGAGATACTTCACCTGCTCATCCGTGAGCGTATCAATTTCGACACCGAATGCCTGCAACTTCAGTTCCGCAACCATTTCGTCAATGGATTCAGGAACATCGTACACGCGATTCTCAAATTGACTATGATTTTTAGCAATGTACTCAAGAGATAGTGCTTGATTGGCGAAACTCATATCCATAACGCTCGCCGGGTGCCCCTCCGCAGCGGCAAGGTTCACTAACCTACCCTCACCGACGAGATAGAGTTTCCGACCATCTTCAAGGGTATACATATCTACATAAGGGCGTGCGAGTCGCTTATCAACACTCAATTTTTCAAGCAGAGGGATGTCAATTTCAACATTGAAATGACCGGAATTTGCAATAATCGCGCCATCTTTCATCACTTCAAAATGTTCTTTACGCAAAACATGAATATCGCCTGTGAGTGTCACAACGAGGTCGGCTTCTTGAACTGCTTTCTGCATCGGCATCACCCGGAACCCATCCATCACTGCTTCCAATGCTTTCAAGGCATTAACTTCGGTAACGATAACGTTTGCGCCTAACCCGCGCGCGCGGCTTGCGACACCTCTGCCACACCACCCGTAACCTGCGACGACAACCGTCGTCCCAGCAATTAACAGGTTGGTCGCCCTGATAATACCATCTAACGTGCTTTGTCCGGTGCCGTATCGGTTATCAAAAAAGTGCTTCGTCCGTGCGTCGTTTACAGCGATAATCGGATATTTCAGGACACCTTCCACTGCCATACTCTTGAGTCGGATGACACCTGTCGTCGTCTCTTCCGTTCCCGCCACAACTTGTTCAACCAAAGCAGGATTTGTCTCTTCGGAATGGAGTCTTGAAACAAGATCCGCACCGTCATCCATGGTAATTGTTGGTTGTAAATCAAGTGTGGCATCAATGTGCTTGTAGTAAGTTTCCGTATCTTCGCCGTTAATGGCAAACACGCCGATTTCTTCATCAACGACAAGCGACGCAGCGACATCGTCTTGTGTGCTAAGCGGGTTTGAGGCGCAGAGAACGGTTTCCGCTCCACCGGACTTCAGCGTCTTCATCAGGTTCGCCGTTTCAGTTGTAACGTGCAGACAAGCGGCGACTCTGAGTCCCTCTAACGGACGTTCATCTTCAAATCTTGCACGGATGGAGTCCAAGACAGGCATAAACCGGTTCGCCCAGTCGATCCGTTGCTTGCCGACCGATGCGAGTTCGGTTGTTTTTATATCGTATTTCATCAATTTCCTTTTAATTTTCTGATATTTTCAAATGACCTTTAGCTTACCGTAGTTTTTCGACGTAATCGGTCTCTTCCCAAGTAAAACCGGGTTCCTCTCGTCCAAAATGCCCGTACGCAGCGGTATTCCGATAGATTGGTTGACGTAAATTCAACCGATCAATGATACCTATCGGTGTCAAATCAAAGTGCGCGTTGACAAGTCTTTCGAGTGCTTCCGCATCGCCAGTGCCAAATGTATCAACCATAACAGAGATAGGTTCACTCCTGCCAATGGCATAAGAGATCTGTATCTCGCACCGGTCTGCGAGTCCTGCAGCAACGAGATTTTTAGCAACGTGCCGTGCTGCGTAAGTTGCACTCCGGTCCACTTTTGTCGGATCTTTGCCTGACAGTGCGCCGCCGCCGTGCCGGCCCATACCGCCATAGGTATCGACAATGATTTTTCGTCCGGTCAGACCACAGTCGCCGACTGGTCCACCGATGACAAATCTTCCGGTGGGGTTGACCAGAAAACGGGTATCGGCACTCAGCATATCCAGCGGTAATACCGGTTTGATGATTTCCTCGATCACCGCTTCGGACAGTTCGGCATGATCTATGTCTGGAGTGTGCTGGGTTGATAGTACCACGGTATCGATAGAAGTCGGGCGGGTAC
>RKRO01000053.1 GCA_007571355.1 Candidatus Poribacteria bacterium
TCGTTCATCTCGGCGACTTCGTCGTCGGTC
Organism: Candidatus Poribacteria bacterium; assembly: GCA_007571355.1. Lineage (GTDB taxonomy): Bacteria > Poribacteria > WGA-4E > WGA-4E > WGA-3G > WGA-3G. Next base: position 31 of record RKRO01000053.1, read on the forward strand.
AAAACGTTCTTTATGACGAGGTAGCCTTCGAGGTCTACTTGAAATTTTTCTTCGCCTGTCATGATAAGGGATCCTTTCTTTCGCGGTATTTTGTGGGGTTAAAAGGCTGCGTTCACCGTGAAGGCTATTCAGTTTCAGGTGTTCTGCCCCCATGCACAAACTAACAGTTTGTAATACAAAATGATACCATATCTGATGTATGGGTGTCAAGTGTGAAATTTTTTAATGAAGAATACCGTCCCTCGAAGAAACACTTTCTTCGCGTTGGATTTTAGCGTTTGCAAAAACACCCGCCACAAGCGGCGGAATCAGAGGGAATAGGCGGGTGTAAAAGTGGCACCCGTGTCGTCGCCTCTTCAGGGTGCGCCCGCGCCGCTTAAGCGTTGCGAAAAGTCGGTTGGTCATTTGGGTTTCTGTTTGCACTTATACTTACATTGTTACTAAACTTTGGACAATTTTGGGTTCCACGTCACAGATACGGCATAGCCTTTCAGCACACAGAGCACGCCGCTGGCGGGCAAGCATATCTACCCTCTATTTCTATAGACATATCACGCCGCTGGCGTGCGGCACTGGCACCTCTAAACCGGTGTATCACTGATACCACGAAGGATTTGGCAGTGGGCACGCGTCTCCTGGCTCCAGGGGCAATGGGGGCAAAAATGTTACACCAGTGTAACATTTAAAATTGGCGTTTTTTTGACGAAAATCCAGTGACAGTGTGGGTTTATGGGCGTTTCTTTTTAAAAAATAATTTTGTCCCAGGTGTAACATTTTTCTCTGAATTGCAGATAATTCGGAAAAATTCCTTAGGATTTCGGTGGGTTCGGCAACCGCAGCTCCCGGACTCCTCAATAGTGAAACAACCTAAGTGAAGTTTATCGTAACATCCGAAATAAATGCACACTCTTTTTGGGTGGCATGCAAGTGGATATGTGGGGTATGGGGTTAAATAGGGGTATGAATTAGGGCCCTATTTGAAAATAAAAGTGAGGTAAAGGAGGTTATCGCAAGCAGGGGCAGCCTCCTAACGATTAATTGCGTGTTTAGGAGAATGGCTTCTGTTGACATAATTCACCTTAATGTTTCAGCAAGACGTTTCTCAACTGAAGGCTCTGCCTCACAGTTATCAGTTCGCAAGAGTTCGTCCAGTGCCTCAGAAAGATTCCAGATGGGTTCTTCATTACCAGCGTTTAGCATTTCTATAATATGCGGCACCCCGGCTGCCGCCAGTCCGTTAGCGATATCCATCATTCGGCGTGGGTTGAGGACAACCTCTAAATCGTCCTCAACGGCTATCGCGATTAACATTATCGCTTGTGCCTGCCAGCCATCAGTGTTAAAAACATCACCGCTAATAATGTTAACAGTGTCCTTTTTCTTTAGAACAATCGGATCAAGTTTTTTCCGTACTGCCAATGAGAGTCCTGCAAACCACAGATCGACCTTCCGTGGAAATGGACTTCTCTTGACGCTTACGCGTGATTGTCCTGCTTGGCAGTAGTTATCGTAATCACCGCGCTGTGTTTCAGGTGAAATTATCTGCATATTCTGGAATGGGTTATTGTACTGTTGTGTCATATCAATCTCTTAAGATTTCGGATGGACTTCTACTTCAACACCCGTTCATCACTTGCGGAACCAAAGTCCCCAAGGCCGTGGAGAAGAAACTCCTTCTACCTCAACATCTGTTCGCCTTTTACATAGTTTGCATTCTCCTAGGTCCTTGCATTCACAACGGAGTGCCTGAGGTTCGTCTATATGTGGATCATTCACTAATATATTAGGGTAGTGTGCTGAATTTGTGATCGTTATCACATTTCCTGCCTCATTTTTTATAATATCCTCACAGTCTTTAATTTCAGAACGCGTTAAAAAGAGGATAAGTTGTGAACTTTCTTGAATGGCGGTTTTGAGAACAGAGCGTTTGACAAACCCGTCCATCATGCCGAGGGGCGTGTCAATTACATTCGGTGCTGAGACTTCACTGACCTTCGTAAGTGCAAGAATAAACGCTATGGTTAACGCGCGTCGAGAAGCTCCATTTAAATCTTTACCAGGATCCAAAGCTTGCTCATTCGGTCCGTAGACCAGAATCTCAAACCTGTCACTGATTTCGGCTTTCTGAATGATGGCTCCTTGTTCAGCATCCGCACCTATCATTTCTAAAAAGAGCGTGTTCATCAACTGACTCACTTTTTGCAATTCTTCATTTGTGATTCGGTCATAGGAATTTTTAAGAACTTGCTCTATGTCGCGCGTAGCATCTAATCTGGCTAATATTTGTCTCCCTCTCCTATGCTTAGTCACAAGGTTCTTATGCGTTGCTGTCAAGGATCTGTGCTCTCCTTTGAGCTTTCCAAGTTCACTTTCGTTCTCTATGTGGGTTTTGTTAAAACGATCTCGTTGGACAATGTAGTCTTGCTTCGTAGAGCGAAGTTCTTGAATGTCGGTATTCCCTATACTATCCAACTGAGCTTCAAGGGCTGCTTGTTCTTTTTCCAAGTCCACCCGTGGGGCTTTAAGTTCTTCAAGCCTCTGTAAGGTGTTATTGTAGGTTGTGGTCCAATGTTGCTCAGTATTGAGGTCCACCGGTTTCATGACCAATGAACCGTAGTAGAGGTCGGTCAGACGTTTTTGAAGATCGTCTGCGGTACGACTCTCGCTGATTAATTGTTCGATATGTGCTCTGCGACGCTTTCCGTCCTCAGAGTGTTGATCCAGTGTCTCGCCACAGATGCAAGTAACACCTGTTAGCCGTTCTAAAAGCACTGGAATCGTCGTCCTCGGCAGTTTACCTTTGTCGCGGAGCTCATCCAATTTCTGGAAACTTTGTTCTAAAACCGGTGCAAGGAGGTCTCGGAATAACTCGGGTTTTCTGAACATTTGTGAATGTTCGGAAACCAGTTTTTGTTCTTCTTCCCTGATCCTCTTCAGTTCTGTTTGTGTCCTTTTTAATTTGCGGCTGAGCTCTTCTTGGTCTCCCTTAATCAACGCCGCTTCAATCTCCGCTTGCTTTTCGTCTAAACATTGATTTACCTTATCCAATTGCTGTTTTGCGTCGTCTCTTTCATTTTCAAGACGTTTGATCCTTTCATTGATCTCTGCCAATTCCGTAGCAATTTGGGGGAGTTCTGTATCAGATCCGATATTCTTCGAATCTTTATTGAGTTCAGAGATCGTATTTCCCAAATGCTTGAGTCCAGACTCAATCACGTCCAATCCTAATAGCGATCGAATGGCATTCTGCACCCGTTTACGTTTGTCTGCTGGCGAGTCTGCTTCAATGAAACCCAGTGCTCGATCTCCATCAATAAAAAACACTTCACGCAAATTGGAAGGTAACAGTAATTTTGCAATCTGCGCTTCTGGTGGATTGATAGGGTCAGCCCCGGTTTCTGTCATTTTAAACAACTCTATTTTCGGGTTTTGTTTGTGACCGTCGGTCGTTTCCTCCACTGAGCGAATAAGGCAATATCGCTCTGTCTTATTTCCCTTCAGCTCAGACGTGGGTACCTCGAAATCAACTTGCACGGATATTGGAATTGCCCGTCCATCAGAAATGTCCCAATCAACTGGAAATAAACGATGGTCCCTCCCTTTATTCGGTAATGCGTCGTTGCCATAGAGAGCCCACTGAAGGGCGTTTAAAATAGTGGTTTTCCCACTTTCGTTTGAGGCTCGAATGACTGTAAGTTTTCTGTCGTCACTTGTTGAAAAATCTAACCTTAAGTCTCTTAGCAAGCGGAAGTTTTGAAATTTTGCACTGATTAGTTTCATTTCGCCGTCTCCTTCTTTTGGTTATCCAGATCGCGTTTTCTCCAGAGAAAATCACCCGCCGCGTAGCATGCATCGTCTATCTGTTTCTGGATTCTTGTTCTTTGCACTTTATGTTTCCTCTCGACATCAAGGATTTCAACTATCGCACCAAGAATTTCTTTCCTATAGCCGACGCATCTTTCCTCAATGCTTTTAGACTCATTGAGAATTAAATTTCCCATTTTTTCAGCGTTATATGACATAATGTCCTCCGTTATGTGTAACCCAAGTTGCTAGTTATGCAGCATAGAAACCGTTAGTCTGTGCAGCCGTAGCGTAATCTGTTAGATTGTGCCTATTGTGTCTCCATGTCGGGTTTCGCTGCGCTCTACCCGACCTACAAGTGCTCCAAGCAACTTGGATTCAGTTATCGGTTTCTGTCGGGTTTCGCTGCGCTCTACTCGACCTACAAGGCTTAAGCAACTTGGGTTATGTGTAAAGGGTTTTAACCAGTTGGTCGATGTAGGTTAAAGGCCCATCAACTCTGGCAAAGTTTTTCGCAAGGTAAGCAAAAGCTTGTATACGTCTGAGTTCTGACTCAATAAGGGAATGTGCTCTGCTGTCAAGGTTCTCCAAGTCCGGTGGCAAGGCGATTAAGTCGTGGATTTCGCTGTGCGTTTTGCCGGTCTTACTGCATGTGCGGAGGAGACGTCCGCGCCGTTGCACCCATTGTCGTTCCACGGTGGTACTCGCCAAGATAAATGCCTTTTCAATTTCAGGAATATTTATGCCTTCATCGAGTACACGTTTTGCAGTTAAAATCCTATGTGTACCTTCTTGAAAAGATTTAATAATCTGACTCGTTTTCTCACGGTTTCCTGTTTCTTCATAAGTAAGTTGGTGAAAGATCACATCATGTCTGCTCAAGAGCGCGTTGACCGCTTTAAGTTGCTGCGGTGCCTTATCAGAGGCGTAAATCAAAGTGTACCGAAGTTTTGTGAGATCTTCGCGTTGTGTTAAGACTTCTTCTAATGCAGCAATCTTATTTTCGGCGTTTTCCAGGAGCGCGCGTCTATCTCTCAGCAACTTCATCAGGTATTCATCGTCAGCATCCGGATCATCTTGTCGCCACGCGTTTTGTCCGATCTTTTCTGTGAGGGCGTACCATGCGTCCATTTCATCTTCTGTGAGTTCTACAGGATGAACGTAGTATTCGTATTCGACGAGGCATCGTCCGATCGCTTCCTCAAGCGTAAACTGAAAAACGATGGGACCAAAGAATGAAAATAATTGCTCGGTTCCCGCCTCATCATATTGGCGGATTGGTGTTGCGGATAGCCCCAGTCTATAATCGAAGAAGTCGGGCGGATCGGTTATGAATCCCTCACTTCCGAGATTATGAACCTCATCTGCTATGAGTAGCGTTGGACAGTTAAATTTTTTGAGTTCGGTTTTAAAATCTCTGCTGCAAAGTGTCTTATGCGTAACCACGGTTATCTCAATGTCACTACTGCCGAACTGAAGTCTCCGTTTGATTTTGTTAAGTGTTGCTGCACGTCCTTTTGCACCGTTTGCTTCGGTTAAATTAACTGCCTTAAGACCGAAAGGAGAAATCTCATCACACCACTGTTGGATGAGCGGGAGGTACGGCGCGGCAACAACGATAAGCAGCGGTTTCTCTACGGCATAGAGGCGATTCGCACAGATCATAGCAGCGATTGTTTTGCCTGAACCGGTTGCCATCTCCAAAATCCCTTGATATCCTGCTTCACACCATGCCTTCACGGCTTTGCCTTGGTGTTCAAAGGGGCCCTCTTCAAATTGAAGATGGGAGGGGATTTCAAATGAGGGTTTGGTTGGCTTTCGCACTTCATACGTTGCAGGTGGATGTTTTATCTGATGATAGAGCGTGCCGAGGTCTGCCTCTGTCGGTGGTGTATCGGAACGGTAAGTTTTCAAGAGATTCTCCTCGACTGCTTTCGGCATTGAAACGACGGTACAAGCCTCATCTTCGTTTGCCCACAATTGTAGAAACTGGGTGTGTAACCGCTCTGTAATATAGGATTGGTTGGCATCGTCCCACGATTTGGAGATGGAGATTTGTTCAATGTTTTTCTGGATACCTGCATAGGTCATGTTGCTGGATCCGTGTACCGCGATGACATCATTTGCCTGATGAAAGAGCCAGACTTTTGGGTGAAAAAGCGCGTCTTTCATTAGGGCGATTTTGATTTTGATACGTTCCTTCCGTAAGAGCCACGACAGACACTTTAGCGTGTGCTGCGCGACAAGGTCTTCTGTAACAGTGATATCCGCTAACGCCGCGCCCGCGATCTTTTCGGGTGAGATGATCCCTTCTTCTATGGCGGTTTTATCCTCAGCACGGAGGAGAGGACTGATGATTAGTCGCAAACTCTCGTCGGAGGTATTTAGAAAGGTTGCCAACCCTGGGGCGAGTGACACCAATATCTCACTGGAAAAGAAGCCCATCATGCAATCCACAGCAGTTGCGGTTTGGAAGCAGGGAATTAGGACATCCTCTGTCACAGGGTCTTTTGGTAGTATGTAGAGTGGTTGAATGTTGGGTTCAACCACTCTACATACTACCAAAAGACCCTGTGACAGAGGATGTCCTAATTCCCTGCTTCCAAACCGCAACTGCTGTGGAT
>RKRO01000162.1 GCA_007571355.1 Candidatus Poribacteria bacterium
TCTTAAAGGTAGGATTACTGAGATTCCTTCAAAAATCTTTGATAGGTTCGTCGATTTTGTCATTGGAACTCGGTACGCTTATTATTTGGAAATGCGACGTAATATGCTTGAAGGGGGTGTGGTTGAGATTCCTTCAAACATTTTTGATTGGAAGGCACTTGAACGCACAAGTGGTTACCTGCGCGTCTATATGGAGGATTTCCATGATCGGTTCATGGAACACTACGACGGAAATTTTCCAAATGAAGATTTTAAAGACTGGTTCCGTTATTATCATATCGAGCGTCCTGAGCAAGAGTCAACCAAGAAATCCGTTTCTGAGGCACTGCTTGCAGACGATTTGCCGAGAGTTTGAGGATAACTTACTGAGATGCCGGACTGGAAAGGCGTTCAGACCGGCATCTCATCATAAGTTTTGCCATCCAATTCCCTACCTGTTTTCGATTTCCGTTTGCCACCCCACTGTTTAAAGAAAAAATGTACTTTGGCATCCGCACATTGATCTCGGATGTCAATAACCCATCTTTTTTTTATTTCACGAGCACCGGGTCCCGACTCTCCGCCTACGATAACCCAATCTATCCCATCTAATTTTAAGTTTGGAAGTGCACCGAGCAAGGGCTCAAGTGAGAGGAACTTGATCTGCGCGTCGGTTTGGCAGAGTGCATCAATCCGAGCTGCCACGCGTTCATCTTCGACGCTAACCCCCATCCAAACGTTCGGTGTCCACTGTAATTCAGTATTGAATTGTAGCAGTCGTTCTGCGCGTTTTGTCAAGACTTGGAATTGGTGCCAATGCGCCTCCTTCATCACGGCAAAGACTTCTTGGATGTAGGATAATTCAATCTTTTCGTGAAAAAGGTCGCTCATGGAGTTGACGAAAATTCGGCGCGGCTTTTTCCATTTAAGGGGTGCGTTTAGCAATTCACGAACAATTTGTACCTCTTGCGTCCAGCGTGGTCCTGTTTTGGTGTTCTCAGCCAAGCCTTCGTACGCCATGCCTTCACCTGAAAACCGTGCTGCGATCCGTTCAGCATAACAGAATCGACATCCCTCTGATACTCTCGTGCAGCCGCGTACAGGATTCCATGTTGATTCAGTCCACTCAATTTTTGAGAATTGAGATGCCATTGGGTTACCTCTTAAATTAAAAATGTTAGTTGTGAAGGGTTTTGCATTCCTTCAAGGATTTCCTTGGCAATCTTGACTGCTGTCGGTGCTCCTTTTTGGTTGCCAGCGGCAAAACAAAGAAGATACAATGGAACATTCTTTGAGTTACGCAAAATAAGTGGATTAGTCGCTACGCCATTAAATACGCTTTGTAGTCGATCAATGAAATATTGTTCAATTGCCACAAATATATTTCCCGCTTTTTGCCATCTATTTTCTTCATTAAAGAGCGAGAATTGTTTAGCTGATTGATAGAAAGCGTCGTACCAACCGTGCTCACCAAAAAACATGTCCAGTCTTGTTTGTAGTACAGGTCGGATTTCTCCATCATTTTTCAGTAAACGATTTACAGTACCAAGCGGGAAGAGTATCCATAGATCAATAGCTTGAGTTTTGGCGATAGACTCAATGGTTGTCCATTCTACTTGCATTCCATAAGGATCAAGAAAGACCAACGCCCGATTAACTTCCCAATTTTTTTGACATAAGTCTTTCAAATATTCGTTTGCGTCTTCACGCCTGCATTCAATCATATCCTTTGAAAATTCTGGTTTGAGCAAATATTCTTGTTTGAGTTTCTCTAGTTCAGCGTACCTATCTATATCTTTCTCTATGAAAATATATTGCATAAACGCTGGTTCTACTTCTAAAGCGTTCCGTGCCAAACCTTAATGAAAACTCGCCCCATCAGGTGATACAAGGTCAGGAAATAGGAGTTCATCTGTATCTGCATCGATTTCCGTTTCACGGTATCCGGTACCGGCAAAAGCGTCAATGTAAGCAAAATTGAACGGTTGGTTGTTCATAATTTTTGTATAGGCACGTAGGTATTTGCTTACGCATTTCAATTTTTCCTCTGTCCAGTCTCCACCGAACTTATGTCCACGGCTATTCATCTATTCATCTCCACCATCCGATATTAAATATGATAATTATTACTATATTTAATTATATCAATTTTTGTTGGGTTTTGTCAAGTTGTTTTTTATTTTTCTTTTGTATCGTTCCGCATCCAGAAGTAGATGAAACCGATAAGACCTCCCACAACCGTGACAGAATAAAAGCCGTAATAGACCCATATATTCAGCAGATACGTTAGAAATTGGATGCCGACGAAAACGGAGATAGCCAGAATGTTAAAGACGAAAGGCAACCAAGCACCAACAACCGCACGTTTTTGGACAAATTCTTCGACAAGGGGCAAGCCAGATCGCGGTTTTGGGTAGAAAATAACGTAATAGAGTAACGTAATAAATCCCGGCAAGACGTAAAATATACCTGAAACGCCCCAGATGAAGGTAGCAACGCCAAACATAACAAGTGTACAAGGGGCAACAATGTAGAGAAGCGCAGTTGATTGCACACCGCGCCACAAGTCGCTCGGTGCTGACAGCGGTGCAAGTGTTAACATCCATGATGCTTTATAGTGTTCCGAATACCTGACAGGTAAGATAAAGCAACCGACAAAACTTATACCGATAAAGCAGAACATAATAGAAAACCCTGGACTTAAGCCGACTGCATAAGCATCTTGAATCCACTTGAGAGAAAACAGGTTATCTTGGCTAAAAACGACGATGATTATAATGATGCTACCAAACGAACCGAGAAGTTGGCGCAAGATGTGTTTATCACGGCACATATAGGCTGTGCTGAGACAGAACCCTGCACGGATAGCAGGATTTCGGAATAGGTTCCCAAACAGCGGCGTTCTCACCCGCAACTCAGATTTCTGTTGATTCCCAGATTCCAACAAGTAAGAGAGATATGCCGAGTAACTCTTTGCGATACTCCGAAGCGGAACCAGTATCAAGAAGAGCGTTGAAACGACAGCCAATCCTGTTAAAGTTACAAAATGCCACTCTATTTCTCCGAGCGCAAGCGATACTGCACCGGCAAACCAGCCGTTCGGAAGTGCGTAGAACCATTTCAGCACTGCAGTTAATTTATCTGTTCCGCCCTCCGATAACGAGAGCGGTAAACGGGGTAGAAGGATCCATACCACAGGGAAAAGCGCGGGTAACGTAAATTGCGCGTATTGTGCGATATTTCGGAGACTTTTTCTTGTATAAAATTTCGTCAGATAGCCTGCGCAGACAGTCGTCACGCCAATCGCGAAAAAACCGGACATGAAAGCGACAAACAGATAGACAGGCGGGAAAAGGTATAGGAGTGGGGAAGACTCCCGAACAGGAATCCAGATACCAGCGACTGCAGGTGGCAGGTTCAAACTGCCTAACAACAGTGCTGTATATGTGAGTATCTGCGTCAGTTTCACAAGAAAATAGGTGCGCGATGAAACTGGGGTATGCGCCACAATCGGATAGTTTATAGGGCTGATAAGGATATCAAAGTATGGGATCGTCCAAAACCCTATCATCGCCATAGATGTCGTGATACAGATAAGCGCGTAGGTAAACACATCTAAACCGAGAACCAGCATAGATACCAATGAGAAACGAAAAGCACGCACGTCAGACCGAGCGACAGGTTGACAACGCGTTTCCCTTCAAGGGCGCGTCTCTCGACCAACCTCTCTGTTTTTAGGAGGTGTCTATACTGCACTGCCGATCCCCCAAGCAGCGTTACGATTTTATCAAGCATTTACAATTTCCTTAATGCATTTTGTTTTAAAAAATGGACTGAACTGATAAGTCCACCCACAACCGTGACACAATAGAAACCGTAATAGACCCATATATTCAGCAGATACGTTAGAAATTGGATGCCGACGAAGACACCGACAACGAAGATACTCAATAGAAAAGGGACAAAAAGTTCGCCTACTGCCTGATTTTGAACAAGCTCTATGGCGAGTGGCAAACCGGAGAGCGGTTTCGGGTAAAGAACAACGAAATTGATTAAAATGATGATGATCGGTAAGACGTAAAATATGCCTAATACGCCCCAGAAAACGGTCGCAATACAGAGCATGAGAAGCGTACACGGCGCAACCATATAAACGAAAGCCGTTACCTGCGCGCCTCGCCACAGGTCATTGGGTGCAGGGACCGGTGTAAGTGTTAGCATCCACGACGCTTTCCAATGTTCTGAATATCTTATCGGTGAAATGAAGCAGCCTACAAGACTGATGCCGATGAAGTAGAACATCACAGAGAAACCTGGACTGAATCCAATGGCGAAAGCGTGACGCATCCATCCTTGTTCAAACACGACTATGAGCATAAGAACGCTTCCAAGTGCAGCGAAAAGTTGCTTCAACAGTGTCCTATCGCGGCGCATGTACACAGCACAGAGACAAAACCCTGCACGGATGGCACTGTTTCGGACCATTCTTGCAAGCAGCGGCGTTTTCACTCGGATTTTAGCCTTTTGCCGACTACCGGACTCTAAGAGATAAGAGAGGTATTCTGAATAACTTCTCGCGATACTCCGAAGCGGAACGAATACCAAGAACAGCGTTAATACGATAGCCAGTCCTGCTGAAATCAAGAAACGCAGTTCTATTTCTCCAAGCATAAGCGAGACAGTTCCGGCAAACCAGCCGTTCGGAAGCAGGTGAAGCCATTTTAGAACTGAAGCCAATTGCTTTTCTGGCATGTATGGTATCAGACGCGAAAGGAGTATCAATGCCACCGGAAAGAGGGCTGGAAATATAAACTGCGCGTATTGTGCGATACTTCGGAGGAGACTTTTGTTGTAGAATCTTGTCAAATATCCAGCGAAAGCTGTCATCACACCAATTGTGAAAAAACCGGATATAAAGACGATCGGCACGTAAACGACAGGAAAAAAGAGCTGTAGCAGAGAAAATTCACCTTTATGAACCCAGATACCGCCGATTGCAGGCATCAGATTCAAACTGACTAATAACAGAACGGTGTAGGTGAGGACCTGTGTCAACTTCACAAGGAAATAGGTTCTTGATGACACGGGAGTATGTGCTATGACCGGGTAGTTTATCGGTGCAAGAAGAATATCAAAATAGGGGAATATCCAGAGACTTATCATCGCCATAGACATCGTGATGCCGATAAGCGAAAAGGTGAATGTATCCATCGATAAGATGAACGGCATAAATGTGAATAAAACACTGAGTATAAAACCGATAACACAGGTTAGAGCGAGCGACATATTGGATAAGTCGTTTCTACCTTCGAGTGCGCGTTTCTCGACCACTTTTTCTGTTTTTAGCAATACCTTGTATTGTACTGGCGAGGCTCCGAGCATTGCTACGATTTTATCAAGCATCCGAAGCGTCCTCCGTCACAATCCGAACTGCCTCTTCTGTTTTTTCATCAATGCCCGTTGTTTCGGTAAGCTGCGTGAAAATTTCGTTGAGTGCTCGCTGATTTGTTTGCTGCCGCAATTCGTCCACCGGTGCATCGGCGACAAGGTTCCCCGAATTGATAATCATAATTCGCGGACAGAGCATCTCAGCAACTTCGAGAATGTGCGTGCAATAGAGGATCGTTTTTCCTAAATCGGCAAGCCGTTGTAATAGTGTTTTCATGAGGGTTACCGTTCCAACATCCAGATTGGTGAACGGCTCATCTAAAAACAAGACATCGGGGTTGTGCATGAGCGCGGACATAATGACGCACTTCTGCCGCATCCCCTGCGAAAAACCGCTTATTCTCTGATTTGCCTGAAATGCCATATCAAACAACTTGGCGAGTTTTTCTATTTTCTGCGCGATGAGGCATTCCTCTAAACAATAGAGTCTGTCGATTAACTGGAGGTGCTCTACCAAGGTGAGGTGTTCATAGAGTTGAGCCTCTTCAGGGACATATCCGATGTGCTGTTTTAATTTGAGCAGCTGCGTTTCAGCATTGTATCCAGCCACAGTGATTTCGCCGGATGTCGGCTGTAGCAAACCGACGAGCATTTTAAGGGTTGTGCTTTTCCCCGCACCGTTAGGGCCGAGATAACCGACGATTTCACCTTGTTGGATTTCAAAACTAATATCGTCTACTGCAGTGTTCTGTCCATATTTTTTCGTGAGATGTGAAACCTGAATCATGTTTTGCTTGTCCTTGTAACTTAAAACTATTTATGATCAAATGCAGAAATATGTAGGTATATGCCTATGATCATTAGAGATGCTATTTTGAGGCAGAAAGGGTGCATAATTTCAGCACAACGGAAAATGGCATGGGTCTACTCCCCCGCAGCCAGTTGAATACTGACAACTGATAACTGATGACTGAATACCTTACAGTAGACATCCGTTTTAATTTATGATACCATATTTAGACATTTCTATCACCCTGATTTCTTAAGGAAAATAAGGAGCATACATAATGG
>RKRO01000271.1 GCA_007571355.1 Candidatus Poribacteria bacterium
GAAGGAGGAAAAAGATGAGAATTAAAAATCAAAGTAGATTTTTGTTGGTTTGGTTGAGTGTTATCGTTTTTGGATGGGTATGGACAAATAGCAGCCGTTCTGCGCCGATTGATTTGAAAACTGTTGAAGTCGCCTATCTTTTTGATGAAGGCAAAGGCAACGTTGCCAAAGATATTTCTGAAAATGGTAGAGATGGGGATATATCTGGGGCAGGATACGTCAAGGGCGTGTTCGGGACATGTCTGGATTACGATGGCAATGACGACAATCTTGTTGTTACCGGTTATGCGGGCATCGGGGGCACGGAACCGAGAACGACAGTTTTCTGGTTTAAGGCCGGGGACACGAGAGATCATTCGTGGGTGAAATGGGGACCGAATTCTCCCGGAGAAAAATATTATATCCGTGCCCACATTAGAGGAAATGAGTGCAATTTGCGGGTGGAAGTTAACGGCGGAAATAATTTTGGAACAGATAACGTGTGTGATGGCGAGTGGCATCACATGGCTGTCGTTTTTCCGAAAGGTTCAGACGCTGTTAAAGATCACGATCTCTATGTGGATGGTGAACTTCAAGTCAAGGAGGGGACTGAGCATGCCATGAACACAAATGCCAAAGCCCAAGAGGTCAACATGGGCGACTTTCTGGCGCACCACACTTTTATGTTCGGTCTTTTTGATGAGGTTGCGATTTTCAATGTGGATTTGACGGAAGATCAGATTACTGCAATCCGAGAGAACGGGCTACAAGCGGCACTCGGTGTAGACCCACAGGGAAAATTAACGACAAGTTGGGCGATGATTAAGACGTATTAATCCCACACATCAAGTCCCAACAGTTTCCGTCCCAAAGGTGTGAGTTCTGGTGATTCATAGTTTTTCGCTTCCCATCCCCTTGGGTCACCCGGGTAGGGGCCGCGGCCTAACGCTCTGCGTTCCCGCCACAGCGTCATGCGTTCTTGCCGACGTTCCTCATTCATAGGATTAGGCGCGCGATGATAGTTCATGTATTGTGCCAACCGCGGCTTATCGGACGTGTTGCGCCCATTACCGTGGGGGAGTGCCACATGCCAAATAAGCAGTGAGCCCGCTTTCGCTGGTACCTGTATAAATTTTTCTCTATATATTTCCGGCGTAAGTTCTGGTACCCATGGGTTTTCTTCATCAATCAGTGACTTATGCGCACCGGGCCAACAGACGAAAGACCCCTGATTGTTGGCTGTGTCTCTGAGAAACAAAACACCTTGTGTGCTAAACCGAACCGGCAGTTTTGAGGTGTCCGCATCCCAATGATACATACCTTTGTGATCCCATTCAGGATGCTCTGGGTGTTTCGGGGGTTTCATGTTGACTCTATCAATATGCACCCAAATCCGTTCTGTGCCGTAGACCTCGCTATAAATCTGGTGAATGGGTGGATGTTGATAGACGTTCCACATCGCTTGGTGAAAATACATCTCCACCATACCTGCACCGGGTTTATGAGGCGCTTGATACCAGGTATTCGGATTTGAAGCATCCATCTCCAAAAAATCAAAAATCGCGTCAACCACTGCCTCGCAAAGTTCGATCGGAACGGCATCCTCAATGACCATGTAGCCGTATTCAGCAAAGTGCTGATGATGTGCGTGTGTTAATATTGCCATTACTTTTCCTTTGATGTCAAATCTTCTTGTAACGTGAGTTTGATAAATGTTGGACGTATGTAACGTCCGCTGTTAATTGAGGGGCTCTCCTGCACAAACTATGAAGTTTGTGCTACAATTCACGCTGTTGTGCTGCGAAAATAGGAGGTGCAACACCTCTGAAATGATAAATCAAACTGGCGTTCTTGTAGTTTTTGTCAAGGAAGGCTAAGAGTGCTTCGATCGTCAACGGTTTACCGTTCTCATGATGTAGTCGACAACATCCGATATTGCGCTCCGATCCACCCATTCCATACGGGCATCTTTCCGGAACCACGTTAATTGGCGTTTGGCAAATCGCCGGGTGTTCTGCTTCAACTGTGCAACGGCTTCCAGATATGTACATTTCCCATCAAGATGGTCTATCACCTCTCTGTAGCCGAAACTTCGGAGCGCGGGGGTATCACGGGCATAGCCTGCTGCTAACAGAGACTCCACTTCGGCAACCAACCCGTTTGCCAGCATCACGTCCACACGTTGTTCAATACGTTGGTAGAGCAACGCCCGCGGCATTGTCAGACAGAAGGCAGTAAAGGGATACCGCTGGTGCTGGTGTTGCCACTGTTGCTGATGCTCGGACATGGGAGTTCCGGTCAATTCATAGACCTCCAAAGCGCGGATGACACGGACGACATTGTTCGGATGAATCCGTTTTGCAGACACGGGATCGCAGGCCCGGAGGCGTTCGTGGAGTATTTCAACCCCTAATTGGTCTGCTTCTCGCTCAAGCTGCTCTCGGAGTGTGGTATCCGCCCCCGGTCCTTCAAATAAGCCGTCAACAATTACTCGAAAGTAGAGCCCTGCCCCCCCAACAAGTAGCACCTGTTTGCCTCTGTTCTGGATGTCGGTGATTGCTGCGTCCGCGAGGGATTGATAGTCGGCAACGGAGAAGGGTTGGGCAATGTCTGCGCAATCTATGAGGTGGTGTCGTGCTGCCTGCTGTTCTTCCGGAGCGGGTTTGGCGGTGCCGATGTCCATCTGCCGATAGATTTGTCGGGAATCGACGGAGACAATTTCTGCGTTGAGACGCTGTGCAAGTTGAATGGCTACTGCTGTTTTGCCGACGGCTGTGGGCCCGAGAAGGCAGAGGAGTCTTGAGGTCATTTGTCGCGCGGGCCCACAATCCAACCGCCGCCGAGGACGTATTCGCCATCATAAAAAACGGTGGCTTGTCCGGGGGTAATTGCGCGGCGGGGTTCGTCAAATTTCACAACTGCCTCCGTTTCACTGGTAGGGGTGAGGGTCGCGGTACCCCCATCGTCACGGGATCGGATTTTGACGTGTGCGCGAATCGGTTCCGTTAACTTCTCAATGGCGATGAGGTTGATGCGTTCAACGTGCATCGTGTCCTCAAGGAGGGCCTCGGAGTCCCCGACAACGACGGTATTCTCTGCTGCATTGAGCTGCGTTACATAGAGCGGTTTGCCGGCGGCGATGCCTAATCCGCGCCGCTGCCCGATGGTATAAAATGGCACGCCCTCATGTTTACCGAGAACGTTGCCTTTTTCGTCCACAATATCGCCGCCTTCAATTTTTTCAGGGACTCTGTCTTTGAGGAAACGTCTATAGTTGGTATCCGCGACAAAACAGAGTTCTTGGCTCTCAATTTTTTCGGCGGTGCGCAATTGATACTTTCGGGCAAGGTTTCGGACTTCAGTTTTTGTGTACTCACCGAGGGGCATCATCGCGCATTGTAATTGTTCTTGTGTCAACGCGGCGAGGAAATAGGACTGGTCTTTGCTGGCATCACGTGCTTTGCGTAAGAGAGAGCGTCCCGTTTCTGGATTTTGCTCGACGCGAGCATAATGTCCAGTGGCGATGGCATCGCATTCTAACGTTTTCGCAAGGTCAAGCAGTTTGCCGAACTTCAGTTCACGATTACAGACCATACACGGGCTGGGGGTTTTCCCGACGAGGTATTCTGCCACGAAATAGTCGATAATCTGTTCGCGGAAAGCATCTTCGTAGTTCACGCCGTAGAAAGGGATGCCGAGCTGCGTCGCGATACGGCGGGCATCTTCGATACCTTCAAGAGAGCAGCAGTTGGGACGCTCCGGGTCTACTTCAATGGTATCCGGTGCCCCGAGGCGCATGGTGATACCGGTAACATCGTAGCCTGCGTCAACCATCATGGAAGCAGTGACGGAACTGTCCACGCCCCCGCTCATTGCGACAAGAATCTTTTTCATGGAATTGCCCAGTAAGTTAAAAATTTAGGAAACCTGCCAATCTTCATTTCCGGCGTAGCGGGCATCGTAAACGTCTTGATTGAGTTCCAAACCGAGTCCAGGCGTATCCGGTACAGTGAACGTACCATCGGTGAAACCGTAGCCAGAAGTGTCAATGACATCGCTGGTGAGGGTTGCGACTTCGCCATAGAGGAAATGTGGAATTGTCTTTGCAAATTGTAGGCTAAGAAAGAAACCGAGTAGAGAACCCCAGTTATGCGGTGCGCATTGGACATCGTGGGCAGCCGCCATATCCGCAAGTCGTCGCCAACCGGTAACCCCTAAGCCTTTCATATCGTGCTGGATGACATCAATCACGCCCGCTTCAAAGAAAGGGTCGTAGAATTCAAGCGGTGCGCGGGTGCGGGTCTCGCCATCAGCAATCAATGTTTTTAGACCTTTTTCTTGGATAAAGGTTTTCAGGTTGCGATACAATTCAACGTCTTCCTCAAACATCTCTTCAATCCAAAAGACATCGCAATTGCGGGTTTCATTGAGGAAGGTAATGACCTCGTCGTAGGTATAAGCGTTGTTCGCGTCGACGAGAATGTTGAACCCTTCACCTGCTGTGGTACGGGCAAGTTGGACGAGTTCAATATCGCGTTGTAAACCGGCTTGACGTTCCATGAGATGGTTGCCGCGCCCAATTTTCATCTTACATGCGGTAAACCCGTTCGCGAGGCTGCTTTTAACATCTTCTTCAATCCGTTGGAGTCCCTCGGCTTTCGTCTCGTAGAGGAGGTCATTGAAGTAGATCGTGCTGTCGTAAGCGGGCAACCCGTTTGAAAACACATCGTTTCCCATGAGTTGATAGGCGGGTTTACCGAGGCTTTTGCCGATCGTATCCCATAGCGCATTTTCAAGTCCGCGGAATTCTTCAACAACGCCGTCTTCAGGATTCAAGAGGTCGCAAGGGTTTTGATTGAGCACGTGACTGGCATTTTCAGCAGTGGTTGCTGCCCAACTGCCGGCACCCCATCCGAGTGTCCCGTCGTTGGTATAGATGCGGATGATGCGTTCGTGCCATTTCCCGTTCGGGTCGGGTTGTTTTATCTCCTTAGCACCGGAGTTGCAACCGATTGCAGGTTGATCAATTTCGAGGGTAACCTGCTCAATTTTGGTAATTTTAATATCGGTTGAATAATCCTGCATCGTTAGAATCTCCTTGCCCTGCCCGGCGACTGTCGGGCAAATCAGACATAATAAAACATCAGAGTTCCAGTGAAAACCATAAGCACCCATTCCTCAAGTTTCTAACGCAAGCTCGTGCTCGTCTTACTCAATTCCATCGTCCTCGTCTTGCTTAATTACATCGAGTAGTTTAATGAGTTCGTCTTTCACCATATCGTTGGTTTCAGCTTCATAGAGCTGGTAAATTTTATGCGGTAGATTGTCGTACTGGTCTGCTTCTTCAACCTGTTTAATGAGTACGGGTTTCTTAAGCAGTTGTACAATCCGAAGCCTGTTATTGTGGTCGGTGACTTCGGAGCTGGTCAACAATTCTATAAAACGTGCAGCCAGCCCGTCAGCGATTCCTTTTTCGGCATAGAGATGCAGCGTATCCATAACGGCTTGCTTCGCTTCTGAGGCAGCCCCGCTGTTCAAGACTGCGATGAGGTTGTCAATAGCACTGGCATCAGGATATTTCTGTAGTGCTTTGGCGGCGGACATCTGGACGGCGTCATTAGCGTCTTTTAGTGCCTCAACTACTTTGGCTACGGGTGGATCATCAAGGAATACCAAAGCTTTTGCGGCGGCTCGGCGAACACCGACATTGGTATCGCTTAAACCGGTAACGATCTTCTCTTTATATGCTGGCTGTCCCAGCAGATATAGAGCCGTAACTACCTCCATCTTCAAACCTTCGTCACCGATTGAATTGAGAAGTTGCTCTAAGCCTGCGGTAGCGGTTGCGCCGCCAATCTCACCGACGGTGCGAATCAACTCCACTTTAACAGGGATTGGGGTCGCGCTGTCGAGGACGGTTTTCAGAATTGCGTCAACACCGTCGTCGCCGATCTGTTTCAAGATTTGAAAGAAATCGTCGTGTGCGCGTTCATATCGGTTCTTGACGAGGTTATCCAGCACAAACGGCACAACTGGTGCGCCGAGATCGATAAGGACTTGCACCGCATCTTTCTGGATCCTGTGGCGTTCACCGAGGATAGTTAGTATTTTTTTAATTTCGAACTCGCCTAATTGATTAAGAAGTCGGGTACGCTCAGCTTGGAATCTGGTTTCCACATTAAACATTTCTGCAGCGCGCGATGAAATTGCATGGCTATAGGCAATAACCAAAAGTGCACGTGGTTCAACTTTGTTTAACTCTTCTACCTCGGCGCGTTCCAGGTGTTCAACGGCTTCCATTGTGAGTCCGGCGTTTAGCAACTTACTCCTGCCTACTTCAAGCTGGGTGATAATTTGTTCCTGTTTACAGCCGAAGCTCACAACGCCTATAAGTAGTAATACTATCAAAGATTTTTTCATGTTCCGTTTATCTTTTCCTCCTGGAATCTCAATT
>RKRO01000009.1 GCA_007571355.1 Candidatus Poribacteria bacterium
CTGACATACTCACAAGTCTAAAGCCAAGTGGTTCTTTTGTTCCTTTTAGGCACATTCCTTGATTTGACTCAAGGCAACTTGAACTTTAGGCACTATTAGCCGAAAGCCCAAGGGCGGTGTCATGCGGTCAGAGACCTTTTCCGCCACTACGGGGACACCGAAGTGTCCCAGATACTTTGCTCTGATATTGATAGCACCTACACCATCGCGGTGGTATTTGAACCCACATTTGCAAATGTAGTTTCGGTTATTAGGTTTTTTTCGGTTGCCACACTTCGGGCAAGTTTGTGAGGTATAGGATTCATCAATCATTTTGACCTTGATACCTAACGCTTTTGCTTTGTAGGTTATCAGTTCGGTGATTTTACCGAAAGCCCACTGGTGGAGTTTCTGGTTTGCACGTTTGCCGTAGTCAATGCTTTTTCGGATACCCGTGAGACCTCCAAGCACAATAGTGCCGATACCTTTCGTATGGCAGTATTTGACAAACTTTGTCGTGTGTTTGTGGAGTGCGTCCTTGATTTGGTTATCAATCTTTCTGATACGTTTCCACTTACGACGTGTGAGTCTCCACCAGCGTTTGCTATGGCGTTTACAACGACTGATTGCCTGACTGAAACCGGCAAGCACTTTGTTTCTGTGGCGATATAGTGATCTCATATACCGTCCATTGTAGATATGTGTATCTTGCCCGTCATGAGAGACTATCGGGTGTATTTCGCCTATATCGACACCTACGACTTCGCCACCGGTTGCGGTTGTTTCGGTTTCGTATTTATACGAGAAATGGAGTGTCCATTGTCCGTAATGATAGCACAAATCAATCGTTGCGATATGCTCTGCTTTTGACATATCAAAGTTGCTTGGCAAAGGTATATCTATTTTAGGGTGACCTTGTGCCAAAGAGAGTTTAACACGTTTCCCCAAAAGTGCCCCTTCGACAAAGCGGATAGCAGACTTTTTGAACCGTGTCGTCATATAGTTTTTGCGGTTGTTCGGAGGGTTAGGATTTTCAACACTACCGCTCTTTTTCAAGACGGCGTAAGATTTCCAAGACTTGAAGTATCGCTCCCGAACCGCTTGCCGACTTTGTGAATGCAAGAGCGGATGAGAAAGTCTTTTATCCATCCAACCTTCGCAGTCTTTACCAAAATAGAAGTCTCTGTGAGCGTGTGGATAGCCACGATGCCATTGGAACATAGCCATTTGATAGCAGCAGGCATTCCAAACGTCAGCAGACGCAGCGTTGACTTCAGAAAATATCGGTTGTGCTTCTATTTTGAGTGTTTGGGTTCGGTAGAAATTTGGCACTATACACCTTTTTGGTTTTCAATATATTGTTTTAGAACGCCAAGTGTAACACTACCTGCACTTGCTACAAACTTTGAACGCGTCCACAGACAAGGTAAGCGACATGTGAGCGTTGGAAACTCGCTACGAAGTATTTTTGCTGTATAGCCTTTGATCTTACCAATTACACTTGTAACGGATACGTCAGGCGGAATACTGGCAAGTAGGTGAATATGGTCAGGCATACTTTCAACTTCGCGGACAATATATTGATATGCTTGTTGTTGCTCAAAAATTAGTGCTTTCAAACGCTCTTGGATTTCAGGAGACAGAACAGAACGCCGATATTTTGTACACCAAATTATGTGGTATTCACAAGCATATATTACGGTTCCTTTTGAAATATATTTGTGGTCATTGTTCGTAATTTTCATACTATTATTTATACCACAAAAGATAGTTATTGTCAAGTTAATTTGTAAATTATATTAGTTTTTTGATATGTCAACCGATTAACCACTACTACATCCCAAACCTAAAGGATTGGGATGTAGTAGCGGAAGATTTGATAAAAATTCATAAAAAATTGTGTTCAAAAAACCTTGCTTCTGTTCGCCGGATAAGGTATAATAACCGTGCATTACTTAGAGTAGCAGATTGCTGGTACCATATCTCTTGAGGTGAATAATATCACACACTCACTAAAAAAACACACAAATTTCTTCAATAGAAGGCGTGGAGAGAATTGATGAACACTCTGCAAGGTTTAAACGAGAAACAGGAAAAAGCCGTAACGCATAAGGATGGCCCCCTTCTTGTCATTGCGGGGCCTGGCACTGGAAAAACAAAAGTCATCACGCACCGTATTGCTCACCTTATCCGCGAACACAATATCAGACCTGAGAAAATCCTTGCGATTACGTTTACCAACAAAGCCGCGGAAGAGATGCAGCAGCGGATCAACAGGGAGATTGGCGAACCACACGGATCCAGTGTTAAAGCCTGCACGTTTCATGCGTTTTGTGTTACAGTGCTAAGGAAGCATGCGTTGAAGATCGGATTGAGCGAAAACTTCACCATCTTTGATCAGGAACTCCAAGACGAGATCTTAACAGAAAGCGTCCGTGAGCTGAACCTCAATCCTGACGACTATCCGCCATGGTTGCTAAGAAATATCATCAGCGATGCCAAATGCACACTCCATGACCCTATTAACGCGGTAAATGATACGGATATTTACGACTCCGAGACTGTTGAGAATATCCGAAATGTGCTGCAAACCTATGAAAATAAACTTGCCGAGTATGATGCCCTTGACTTTGACGACCTCCTTGTGAAAACCGTCGAATTGTTAGGTGTAGCCGAAGTAAAAGAATCTTACGATAAAGATATCTCCCATATCCTCGTTGATGAATTCCACGATGTGAACAGCGTGCAGTACCAGCTGCTCCGATTGCTTTGCGCGTCACCGAAACGAAATCTGATGGTTGTCGCGGACGAAGACCAATCTATCTACAGTTGGCGCGGCTCAGATCCACAGTATATTGAAAATTTCAGAACTGATTTCAACCCGCAAACCGTCGAATTAGACGACCATTATCGGTGTAGCGAGAAAATCTTGCGTGCAGCAGAGGAGGTTATCTCTAAAAATTCAGAGCGACAGAAACAGCACACCCTCAGAACCCACAAAGATGCCGGACGCGATATTTTTCACTATACCTTTGATACGCCGATGGCAGAAGCACTCGGTATCATCCGTGTTATTGAGAATTTGGTAAATCGGCGGGGCTACTCCTATCGCGATATTGCGGTATTTTACCGAACGCATAAACTTGCGGACGTTTTGGCAGAGCAGCTGCTACGTGCAAACATCAAATTCCAACGGATTCTACCGACGAATTCTTTTGGCGAAGGAAATAGCAAAGGGATTCTCGCTTACCTCCGTTTCATCCAGTGGCAACTGCCACAAGACTTGGAACAGGCGATCAATTTCCCTGAAACCTATATTGACGATCTGACATGGGTGCGCCTCAAGTGGATCGCGGCGCGCAAAGCCCTCGATTTCATGGAACTCCTGAGAAATATTGAGGCATATCCGGAAGATGTCGGGCCCTTGACACGTCGAAATGTCCGTCAATTTTGGACGCAACTTGCGGAACTCTCGGATGAAATCGAAGGCGAGAAGATTGATAAAATCATCCAGATACTCTTTGATACTTTGGAACGTACCCGTTCACCTTACCGCGCTGAAGAACTGGAAGTCATCGAAAAACAACCGGACCTACCGAACTTGGCAACCGCGCAGGATGTACTGTATAGCGCGATTGACCTGGGTGAACCGATTCACATTACTGCCAGTTACGGAATCGACGCGTATTGCGCGGCACACATCATCCATCAGACGCTTGAAACTTATCTGGATCAGCGTGCGGAACTTCAATTTCTATCGTCTGATGACAATAAACCGACACAACTGGACAACGGCGTGCATCTGCTTATTGGTGAATTTGAAGATCTTGGCGAAAGGGAACGGGACGCGCGGGTCATCGTTATCGGTGCAGCAGATACGGCGGATAGTGATGTAATCCACCTTGAAACCGAAAAAGTTTGGAGTCTCGCGGCACTCAAACTCTGCCAACGGCTTATTAACCGACTTGAGATGCCAAACATGGCAGATATGGTGGTCTACGATTTGGAGACGACCGGTATCAATCCGAAAACGGCAGAAATCGTTGAGATCGCCGCGCACCGGCTCAGTCTCATTGGCGATGAGGTCGAGCGTTATTATTGCTTGGTAAAACCGCCTGGTGGATATATCCCGCGGGCAGCCACACGTGTCCACGGGATTGATATGAAGACGGTCGAGAACGCGCCAGGGATTGAAGCTGTCTTACCGGAATTCTACGGGTTTATCCATGATCGGATCTTGATTGGACACAATGTTGCCGAATACGATAACTTAATCCTTGCAAGGGACCTCAGCAGACATTTGAAACGGAATTTATCTGCCCCGCATTACGACACGCTTACGACGGCGCGTCGACTTTTCCCACGACAACGGTGTAGCCTCGGGGCACTTGCTGAAAAATTTGATATTGAGCATGATCGTTTACACGGTGCCTTAGAGGACGTTAGCGTCAATAGAGAAATCTTCAAAGCACTTATCAAAATAGATGCTTATAAGCGCGAAGTAAAATGTTTAACCGAACTCCTGCCGTTTGTAGGGCTTGGTATCCTTGCGAAAACAGGGGATGCGTCTACAGCGGAAACGACAGCCCCCTTAACCGAAACGGATGTGTTCCTTAATGCGGCGAAACGTTTTGTCCAGCAACATGCCCCTAAACTCCCGGATCCCTTCCCGCTTGAAGTATCAGAAGCGATACAAGCAGAAACATATCTGGAAGAACTCCAAGAGCGGACTGTTCAAGAGTTTCCAGAAGACGTTGAATGGCGACAACGCCGTATCCATTTCATGAATGCAGTCCTCCACTTTGAATCTGTGAGTGGTGAACATCAACTTACCAACTTTTTGGATTACCAAAGGTTGCTTACTCATATTGATGAAATGGATGATACAACTGAGCAGTTAACGCTGATGACGTTGCATGCATCGAAGGGGACAGAATTTCCGATCGTTATTATTCTCGGTATGGAGGAGGGGAGTTTTCCAATGTGGAGGCAGAACATCACGGAAGCGGAGATTGAAGAAGAACGTCGGCTTTTCTACGTCGGCATGACGCGCGCACAAAACCAGCTCTATTTATCTTCTACGACTTATCGCACCGGAGATCGAGATCGTTCTGCATCTATGTTTGTTCGTGAGGTGCCGTCTAACTATATGATTAAGTGGCCTCAGCCACGGCGGGCGTAAATTGTCATTAATGGCTATTTATACTGAAGTTTGGACAATTTTTAGTTCCACCTCACAGATACGGCATAGCCTTTCAAAACACATAGCACGCCGCTGGCGTGCAAGAAGGGGGTGCCGTTTGCTATAGATATAGCACGCCGCTGGCGTGCAGTTTTTTCCTCTAAGTGCCACGCATACGCGAAGTTCAGGAAAAATAGAGAGACTTTTGAAAACACAACGCTCATGCAACAAGAACTGTCCAAACGATAGTATTTATAGTAGATTTTGAAATATGTATACAATCCCCCCTACCCCCCGCAAGCAGGGGGGAATCAGAGGGCACCGCTTCTATAGGATGTGTTTCAATAATTACTGGCTTTACTATAGAACGCGAGTTGCCTCTTGTTTATAGACAGAGCACCCCTACAGGGTGCGGTCCCTTGAATAGACCGGTTGCTATAGACAGAGCACCCCTACGGGGTGAAAAAAGCGTCCGGAAAACTACGTTACCCTGTCCAAAATCTGTTGGGAGCAACTTGGGGTATTATACCGCTTTCGTTAGATTTGCAAATGGCACGTGTGCTGTCGGGTTTCGCTTCGCGCTACCCGACCTACGATGGATCGGGGTGATGTCTCCTATCAGCATTTATTCGAAAATCCTGTTCTACTTGCGTATTAGCATTTTCCGCGTTGCCCTAAAGTTACCGGCTGTCAAGGTATAAAAGTAGACACCGCTCGCCACGGGTTCACCCACGGCATTCCTGCCATCCCAATACGCCGCGCGGCTACGGCTCTGATACACCCCCGCAGCCTGATACCCTAATGCTAACCGCCGAACCACTGTGCCCTTTGCAGTGTAGATCGTCAACGTCACATCTGCAGGGGTTGACAACTGATACGGGATCCACGTCTCCGGGTTGAACGGATTTGGATAGTTCGCAAGCAACGCCGTTTGATCGGGAACCGTCAAAAACTCCAACAGTGCCTGGAGTTTCGCAATCCCTTCGCGGAACACGAGCGACCCGTCATCTTCCAACTGCGCTCGGGTTATCCAGGCTTGGACCATTGCAGACGTGAGCCTGTCCGCACTTGTAACAAGGGAAGGTGCTGCAGCAGTGGATTCACCAAGGTGTTTGGATACCAAGATGAGGTCTAAGACGCTAACAATGCCATCACCGTTCACATCCACGGAGGCGTTAGTTGGTACACGCTTGCCTAACTGTTGGGCAACGAGGATCATATCCAGAATGCTGACTTGTCCATCGCG
>RKRO01000543.1 GCA_007571355.1 Candidatus Poribacteria bacterium
GTATAATATGAAAATAATATGGAGCGTTCGTGTTAAAACCTTTTTAATCCAATCCAGAGAGGTTGAAAAGGGATGCAAGATCACAATCAGAATCGGACCCAAAATTTAGATTGGCCATCGGAATTGGTTAGGTGATGCCTTTCTCGTCACAGCAGACGGGAGAGGCTTTTTGTTTATTAAAAGAAGGCAAGTCATAAACCTGCACGGAATAAAAAAATGGAAATGCGTGAAAAAGCACAAGTGATGAACGCCGAAGAAATTCGCCGCGCCTTACTCAGAATCGCTCATGAAATTTTAGAGCAGAACCATAAACATATTGAAGATCTCGTATTTGTTGGTGTTAAAAGTCGTGGGGATTTCATTGCTCATCGTATCGCCGAAAACCTCGAACGCATAGAACAGATTGAGGTAAACGTCGGGGCTATTGATGTCACCCTCTATCGAGATGATATTAATCTCTATGAGACGCAGATTCAGGTCAGCAATACTGAACTTCCCTTTGATATTACTGGCAAATGGGTCATTTTGGTAGACGAGGTCCTCTACACAGGACGTACGGTTCGCGCGGCAATGGACGCACTCATGGATTTCGGTAGACCCGCCGCCATCCAATTGGCGACCCTGATCGACAGAGGCCATCGAGAATTGCCAATCGCCTCCGATTACGTCGGCAAAAATGTACCTACCTCACGCAGAGAGTTCGTTCGGGTTCGCCTCGCCGAAGAAGGTGGCGTAGACTCCGCGACCATTTATGAGAGGGAAGGTGAATGAGTGACGCTTTTATCGTTAACGGACATATCATCGATCCCGCAAACAATATTGACGAAGTTGGGGATCTCCATATCACAAATGGCAAAATCGATAAGATCAGCCGCAACGAAAAATTAGCCGACGATCAGACCACTGATGTATATGATGCCATAGGGTTAGTTGTCGCCCCCGGTTTAATCGATATGCATGTGCATCTCCGTGAACCCGGGTTTGAGCATAAAGAAACAATCAAGACTGGTACAGCAGCGGCAGCAGCGGGTGGATTCACATCCGTCGCTTGTATGGCGAATACGTCACCTGTAATAGATACGCCTGAGAAGATTGAACAGATTTACGACATCGCAGATAAGACTGCAAAGACAAATGTATTCCCGTTCGGTAGTATTACCAAAGATCTTGCGGGTAAAGAGCTGACCGATATGCGCGGGATGTATTCCGCCGGAGCCGTCGGTTTTACCGACGATGGTGTTACCGTCATGAACGCTGCGCTTATGCGTGATGCTCTCATCTTAAGTGCAGAACTCGGTTTTCCGATCCTGGTTCACTGCGAAGAGCATAACCTCAATGCCGGTGCTGTCATGAATCTGGGAGAGACCTCCAGAAAACTGGGGCTTATCGGCAGCCCGAACGCTGCAGAGGACATCATCGTTGCTCGCGACATCATGTTAGCGGAGATGACAGGCGGTCATCTCCATGTACTTCATGCCAGCACTGCAGGTGCCGTTGCGTTGATACGTCAAGCGAAAAAACGGGGCGTTCGTGTGACTGCCGAGGCGTGTCCACACCACTGGATCCTCACCGATACCGAGGTCGAAAAACAGGGTACGAATGCCAAGATGCATCCACCGCTCCGCACACAGACAGATATTGATGCGATCATTGAAGGTTTGTGCGATGGAACCATTGACGCAATCGCTACCGATCACGCGCCACACGCGCCCTCAGAAAAGGCACAAGGCATGCTTGACGCGCCTAACGGCATTATCGGTTTAGAGACGTGTCTCCCCCTTGTGTTGACATATCTTGTGCAACCGGGACATCTTACATTGGCAGGCGCAATCGCAAAGATGACGGTTGTCCCCGCACGTATACTCGGCATTGACCGCGGAACGCTCTCTGTTGGCGCGGTGGGTGATGTTACCGTTATTGATGTTGACACAGTGAATCGAGTTGGCATAACAACATCTCGTTCAAAAAGTCAAAATACACCTTTTGCTGGATGGGAACTTAAAGGTTGGCAGACAGTTACATTTAGGAACGGCAACAGAATAGGCGGGCATCCGAGCTCGCGATCAAAAAGCGCGTAGCCTGCAACAACGGCGCAGGCGGATATACGGAGCGGACTGTTTCTCCAGCAAGCCGCCTGAACGAACCGCAAGGAAATTAGAAATATGAAAGCAATTCTGGCGTTAACAGACGGAACAGTTTTCGAGGGTGAACAGTTTGGTGCCACAGGCGAAGCCATCGGCGAAGTCGTCTTTAATACCAGTATGACCGGTTATCAAGAAGTACTAACTGATCCCTCCTACAAGGGACAAATTGTCACGATGACCTATCCGTTGATAGGTAACTACGGCTGCAACGAAGCAGACGTTGAATCTATCGGTCCACAGGTAGAAGGGTTTGTCGTTCGTGAATACAGTGCCAATCATAGTAATTGGCGTTCACAATGGAGTTTAGATACTTACCTATCCGAGCACGGTATTATCGGCATTCAAGGCATTGATACGCGCGCGCTCACCCGTCGTCTTCGGGTTCACGGTGTCATGAACGGCTGCCTCTCTACAGAAGATCTAAATCCTGAAAATCTTGTTGCCAAGGCGAAAGCATGGCACGGCTTGGTCGGTTGGGACTTGGTACAACGTGTGACCTGTCCAAATCCGTACGCATGGCGTAATACCCCTCAGCAAGAGGACGTTGGGACCATTGAAAACGATGTGGATGGCGATACACCAAAAACTAAAAGCCGAAAACTGAAAGCCAAAAACTATAAAGTTATCGCTCTCGATTTTGGGATTAAATATAATATCCTGCGTCAACTCACTGAACACGGATGTGAAGTGCAAGTTGTACCAGCGCAGACAACTGCTAAAGATATTCTCGATGCAGAGCCAGACGGTGTCTTTCTATCAAATGGTCCGGGGGATCCAATGCCAGTGGACTATGCAATCAAAACAATCCAAGGACTGATAGGCAAAAAACCACTGTTCGGGATATGTTTGGGGCATCAACTCCTCGGACTTGCGCTCGGTGGAAAAACCTATAAACTGAAGTTTGGGCACCGAGGTGCGAACCAACCCGTCAAACATCTTGAAAATGACCGAGTCGAAATTACATCCCAAAACCACGGGTTCTGCGTTGATATTGATTCACTGCCGAATAGTATTGATATTACACATATCAACTTAAATGATGATACACTTGAAGGGATACGGCACCGGAAGTATCCGATCTTTTCTGTCCAATATCATCCAGAAGCGTCCCCTGGTCCGCACGATGCAAGTTATCTTTTTTTCAATTTTACAGAGATGATGGATGAATGTTTAACCAGTTGAAGGCAGCTTGTAGCCGAAGACGAAAGGCTGGTTTTTGAAAACTCGGCTCCTCGTCTAAAGGGGCCCGACAGCCCCGTTAGGGCCAAATTAAAAAATGCCAAAGCGAACAGATATAAACAAAATATTAATTATCGGATCCGGTGCGATTATCATCGGACAAGCGTGTGAGTTTGACTACTCAGGAACGCAGGCGTGTAAGGCACTTAAAGAGGAAGGGTACGAAATTACCCTTGTCAATAGCAATCCTGCCACAATAATGACCGATCCGGATTTCGCTGACCAGACGTACATTGAACCGATCACGGCGGATACGGTGGAACTTGTCATCGACAAGGAGCGTCCAGATGCGCTGCTACCAACGCTCGGTGGGCAAACCGCTTTGAATGTGTCTGTTGAACTCGCGGAATCCGGTATATTAGATAAGTACAGTGTTGAGCTCATCGGTGCGAAATTGCCTGCCATCCAAAAGGCTGAAGACCGCGCGCTCTTCAAAGACGCGATGATAAAAATCGGGTTGGAGGTACCTCAGAGCGGCATCGCGCACACTGTGCAAGAGGCACTCGCGCTTGTCCATGAGATCGGTTTTCCAGCAATCATCCGCCCAGCGTTTACGCTCGGCGGCACCGGTGGCGGTATCGCTTACAACATCGAAGAATACGAAAAGATGGTCACGACAGGACTTGCGCTCAGTCCGATCACTGAACTGTTGATTGAAGAGTCTGTCATCGGATGGAAAGAATTCGAGTTAGAAGTCATGCGCGATGGTGCAGACAACGTTGTTATTATCTGCTCGATTGAAAATATTGACGCAATGGGGGTGCACACGGGGGATAGTATGACTGTCGCACCTATCCAGACCTTGACCGATAAAGAATATCAATTGATGCGGAATTCCGCGATTAAGATCATCCGAGAAATAGGTGTTGACACAGGGGGTTCCAATATCCAATTTGCTGTTGATCCGAAGACAGGTAAGCAGGTCGTTATTGAAATGAACCCGCGTGTCTCGCGCAGTTCTGCACTTGCGTCAAAAGCGACAGGTTTTCCAATCGCGAAAATCGCTGCGAAACTCGCTGTGGGTTACAATTTAGATGAAATTCCGAACGACATCACTGCTGAAACACCTGCCTGCTTTGAACCGACAATTGATTATGTTGTCGTCAAAATCCCGCGCTGGGCCTTCGAAAAATTCCAAGGGGCTGATGAAACACTCACAACACAGATGAAATCCGTCGGCGAGGCTATGGCTATCGGTAGAACCTTTAAAGAGGCGTTGCAAAAAGGGCTGAGGTCACTGGAGAATGGATGGTCCGGATTAGATAACCAGCCGCTTGACGATCTACCGTTGTCTGAGATTCCAAGTAAACTAAGCATTCCTAACGTCAAGCGGATCTTTTATATCAAAGCCGCCCTTACACGCGGAATGAGCATTGAAGAAATACATACTTACACCCATATTGATCCATTTTTCCTTTACAATTTAAAGGAAATAGTTGATTTTGAAAACGCTTTGTCTAAACCGGACACGCAAAAACATATAAAACAGCATTTACAGAATATTGTACCAGATCACGAATCCCAAAACGGTGGGGTGGATGCTGATGTCGCAAAAACGGTCTTACAACAGGCAAAACAATTTGGATTTTCTGATCGGCAGCTAGCGGAGATATACGATGTATCCGAACCCACTATTCGTGAATGTCGAAAGGATCTCGGTATTGAAGCGACATTCAAAACCGTTGATACCTGTGCCGCTGAGTTCGAGGCAGAAACGCCGTACTATTATTCAACTTGTTCGAGTGAAGATGAGGTCCGACCTTCTGATAAAGAAAAAATTATGATTCTCGGTGGCGGTCCGAACCGAATCGGACAAGGTATCGAATTTGATTACTGCTGTGTCCATGCTGCAATCGCACTCAAAGACGACGGCTATGAGACCATCATGGTCAACAGCAACCCCGAAACCGTTAGCACCGATTACGATACCGCCGACCGTCTCTATTTTGAACCATTGACGGTTGAACACGTTCTGAACATCTATCACAAAGAGAAACCTTCTGGGGTTATTGTTCAGTTTGGCGGACAGACACCTTTGAATCTCGCGCTTGCCCTCAAAGAAGCAGGTGTCCCGATTATCGGCACGAGTCCTGAAGATATAGCTCGCTCTGAGGATCGCCGACTCTTTAAAGCTGTATTAGACGACATTAGGTTAAGGCAACCGCCTAACGGGACAGCAACATCCAGTGAGGAAGCGGCCCCTATTGCTGCAGCACTCGGCTACCCTGTTATTGTCCGTCCCTCCTATGTTTTAGGGGGGCGCGCCATGCAGATCGTTTATGACGAAGCCCTCTTACACGAATACATGAACACTGCCGTTGAAGCATCACCAGAGCATCCTGTACTTATTGACAAATATCTTGAGGAAGCCATCGAAGTTGACGTTGACGCGATCTCGGATGGAAACCAAGCGGTTATCGGGGGTATCATGGAGCACATTGAGGAAGCCGGCATCCATTCCGGGGACAGCGATTGTGTGCTACCCCCGTACACCCTCGTAGATGAACAGATCGAGAAACTCAAAACCTTCACCTACGATTTGGCGCAAGCACTCCGTGTGTGCGGTTTGATGAACGTGCAGTATGCGATAAGGAGCGACGACATTTACGTGCTTGAAGTGAACCCACGCGCATCTCGAACGATTCCATTTGTCAGCAAAGCGATCGGGGTACCACTCGCGAAACTCGCTGCGCGCGTAATGGCAGGTAAGACGCTTGAGCAACTCGGATTTACGCACGAAATTGAACCCGCATACTTCAGCGTCAAGGCACCAGTATTTCCATTCAACCGTTTCCCAGGTTCAAACACGCGTTTGGGCCCCGAAATGAAATCAACTGGCGAGGTCATGGGCATTGATACAGATGTTTCCCGCGCCTTCGCGAAGGCTCAGAAAGCATGCGGTTACACGCTGCCCCTCAGTGGAAAAGTGTTCATTAGTGTTAAAAATAAAGACAAGCGCGCAATTATTTTTATCGCTAAAAGACTTACAGATATGGGGTTTAAAC
>RKRO01000102.1 GCA_007571355.1 Candidatus Poribacteria bacterium
ACATGGGACAATGAATCGCTAAAGGTCTAAACTACGCTGACAAAAACGGAGGCAAATTATGAGAATAGTTATCACATTGCGAAAATTATCGACACTAAGTCTTGTTGTGCTTTTTGGGATCGTACTCGCACTACCGGCGTACGCGGGCACCCAATTATGGGACTTCGAGGAAAAGCACGATGACTGGAAAGTTGCCAATGGAAATTGGGAGATCAAAGATGGGGTCTACCACGTTGAAAGGGGTGGACAAGCGGAACACTCCCTTGTTGGTGAAGAAGATTGGGATGACTACACCATCGAAGCGAAAGTGCGATTGGATGATCACAATTGGGCAGGTATCGTTTTTCGCGCCCAAAGCGAGATGGAATACTACGTCTATTATCTCAATGTTCCAAATAACAAAACGGAGCTCTGGCGACACAAAGATGGGGCTTGGAATGCCCGCGATAATATCGCGCAAATCCCTGCTGTTGAGAAGGTCCAAATAAAGAACGACGAATGGATTGATATGAAGGTCGTCGTTGAAGGGAATGCATTTCAGATATATCTCAACGGTAAACTTCAGGGTGAACATGAAGACGCTGCCTACAAAACCGGCCAAGTCGGTGTCTGGGCATGGGAAACCGAGGCGAGTTTCGATGATTTCACTGTTTACGGCGATAATATAGAACATACCCTCGCGGTTGAACCTAACAACAAACTCGCAACGACATGGGCGCGCCTGAAACGGACTGACTAACAGAACCTATGTAAATCCACTGCAGGCAGGCTTCAAACCTCGCCTGCAGTGCTTACTATGTCAAACCTGCTATAGAGGAGCTGTATTATGAAATATCTTTTTTCAGTTACTGTAAATTGTTGTATTCTCGTGCTTGTAGCGTCCGTTGCTTTCGCAGGCGGTCAATCATGGTCGTTTGATTCGGATGCCGACGACTGGGAAGTTGCTAACGGCGTTTGGAGTGTTGAAGACGGTGCTTATAAACTCGCTAAGGGGGGGAGAGCCGAACACTCACTTATCGGTGAAGTTGGCTGGGCAGACTACACCGTTGAAGCAAAAGTTCGACTTGATGACGGAAACTGGGCAGGTGTCGTTTTTCGCGCACAAAGTGAGATGGAATACTACGTCTACTATCTCAACGTACCGAACAACAAGACGGAACTCTGGCGACATAAAACAGGCGCGTGGGACGCACGGGACAAGATCGGGGAACTCCCCGGCACTAATGTCACCATCGCGAACGGCGAATGGTTTGATATGCGAGTCAGTGTGGACGGTACCTTGATGAAACTCTGGATTAACGGTGAAGACCAAGGCGAACTCGCTGATGAGACGGGAGCTGGATACGCCGCTGGTCAAGCCGGTGTCTGGGCATGGGAGACCGCCGCGAGTTTTGATGATGTCAGGGTCTCTGGGGCCGCTATAGAAAGTCTCACGCCTGTGGAACCCCAGGCTAAATTGGCTACCACTTGGGGACGCATCAAACAGCAGTTTTAGAGAACCACTCTTTAGGTAATACGGACGGTGGCACATGCGACCGAAAATCGCTTATAACACAATGATAGGGGTGGCACTCGTATGGTGCCACCTTTTTGCCCTCTATCAGGTTCAACTCGCTTTTTCGCAACTCGAAACGCCAGTGGACATCACAGCGCAGATTCGAGCGTATAAAGAGCAGCTTGCTGTAGATGGCACTCAAGATGAAGTTCGTTTGAAACTTGCTAAATTATACCTCCAAATTGAGGCTTACGCTGAAGCAGTTGACGAGTATCGGCAAGTCATAGCAGCTGCGCCCCCCCACAGCGGTCAGGGCACAACACCAACTGCACACGATCCGGATATTCCGGCGGCTTACTACGGTTTAGGGTTGGCATATACCGGGCTTGAAAAATTTGAGGACGCGATAGCCGCTTACCAGCGCGCGATTGCTTATCATCCTGATGGGGCATATATACACGCGGCTTTGGGGAGCGCTTACGCGAGCACACACAGATATGCCGAGGCTCTCGACGCTTACAAGATGGCGGTTGCATTGGATTCCGACGATAAGATGATCCATCACCAACTTGGAAATGTCTATAGCAAACGTGGCGAACACGCAGCAGCGGTCCGACATCAACGACAAGCGATCGCGCTTGATCCGAAATTCGGGGCTGCACATTATCAGTTAGGGCTGCTCTACGCCCACGAAAAGCGATGGGACGACGCGATTAACGCGTACCGCACTGCATATCAGCACGATCCGACACTCGTTGAGGCACTCTACAATCTCGCGCAGGCGTATCGTCGCATCGGAGATACCACAGCCGCGCGTGAACAGATGACACGCTTTCAGGAACGAAAAGCCGTGCTTGATCCGCTTCACCAATTGCGCGGCGCACTACAGCGCACACAGGACACAACCGAACGTGCGCAGATCCTCACCAACATCGGCAGACACTACCTCAAAGATGGAAATTATGAAAAAGCCGTCTGGGAATACCAGAAGGCGCTTGGCGTGAATCCACAACTGGCATCGGCTTATAACGGTGTTGGTATCGCGTATACTATGCTTGGAAAATACTCGGCAGCGGTAGATGCACAGAAGAAAGCGTTAGCACTTCAACCGAACTTTGTAGAAGCGCATGCAGGTCTCGGCTTGATGTACCTCAAGCAGAATCATGCAGCGTCCGCTTTAAAACATTACCGGCAGGCAGTTGCACTGGCCCCCCAATTTTTAGAGGCACACCTGAAAATAGCGATGATTCTGCTGGATCAGGAAAGTTATGCGAAAGCAGCGGCGGCGTATCAGAAAATTATCGCACTGAAACCGGACGATGCGGAAGCGTATCACAATCTCGGTCTCTGTTACGCGCATCAGGCGAAAGCATCCGCTGATTCCCGTCAGCAACCCGATCCGGATTTGACTGCTGCAGCATTGACCGCCCTTGAAAAGGCAGTAGATCTTTCATCGCCATCCCCGACTCAACCCCCGTTTTTGGCAGAGACGTATTATCTCATCGGTGAACTCCAAGCGGGCAAAGGCAACTTCGGCGAGGCAGAGCAGGCGTACGTGGCATCTAAGTTGCCGAAAGCGTACCATGCCCTTGCACAATTAAGCGCGAAAATAGCGAATGCCGAACCCAGCGCGACCTTGGAGACAGCGCGGCGGTATGCACAGCAAGCGATTGATTTGGATCCGAATGTCGCCAGTTATTACAACACACTCGCGCTCATTGAATTCCGGCGGGGTGATTATCGGCAGGCAGAGCAGGCGATCCGAAAGGCGTTGGTACTCGAACCGAACAATCGAAACTACCAACAAGGACTCAAACAAATTTCTGGTAAATTAGCAGAAAAATAAAAACATAAAGGAACTCCCTATGTACGAAAACCGCACGCTTGTGCGAGGCGATAACCTTGAAGAGATGCGTAAATTCCCCGATGCATGCATCGACTTAATCGCTACCGACCCACCTTTCAACTCTAAACGCGATTACTTCGTCCCCTACCGCGATCAACACGGGCAAGAACCCGATACCCTCGTCAGAGCGTTCACAGACACCTGGAACTGGGGCGAGGCAGCAGAAGATGCCTACCAACATTTACTTATAGACGAAGGTGGGCAGATTGCCGATACCATTCAAGGATTACGCCAATTCCTCAACGAAACCCCAATGATGGCGTACCTCGTGATGATGGCGATCCGAATCGTCGAAATGCACCGCATCCTCACACCGACCGGGAGTCTATATCTCCACTGCGATCCCACCGCTAGCCACTACCTCAAGATCGTTACGGATGCCGTTTTTGGGACGGGAAATTTCAGAAACGAGATCATTTGGTGTTATAGCCGTCCATCTGCTCCAAAACAACGCCAATTGTCGAGGGTTCATGACATTATTTTTTGGTATTCTAAAGGACAGCAATGGATATTCAATCCGGATCTAATCCGACAGCCCTATGCAGAATCCAGTCGGGCACGCGAGGGGTATAGTGCTCAGGCATCAAAAATTGCATCCGGTAGTGTTGAACTTGACAGCAAAGGTAAATTTCCTGAAAGCTGGATATACGTACCGCCTTTAAAAGGAAATTCACATGAATATATGGGATACCCAACTCAGAAACCGATCGCCCTCTACAAACGCATCATCGCAGCCTCATCAAATGAGAACAGTCTTGTCCTTGACCCATTCTGTGGATGCGGTACAACGCTCATGGCGGCCGAAGACCTCAACAGACATTGGATCGGGATTGATCTCACATACCTCGCCATAGGTGCAGTCAAGCAGCGGATTGAAGAACACTTTCCGCAGATACGAGACACCGTCACCATCATCGGCACCCCCGAAAATGAGGAACAGGCACTCAGACTTGCACGCAATCATCCACACGCCTTTGAGGAGTGGTGCGTTACCCACGTGCTAAAGTTCAAATCCAATGCAAAGAAGGTTGCGGACGGCGGGATTGATGGCACATTCAGATTCCCAGTCGGTAGGGTAAAAGGTCGGCAGGCGTACGGGAAAGCCGTTGCCCAAGTAAAAGGCGGCAATTACACACTCAGTCAGATCCGCGACTTCCGAACTGCCATGCAGAACGTTGAGGCGGACTTAGGGGTTTTCGTTGTTACATCGCCGCCCACACGCGGGATGCAAACAGAAGCAGCAAAATCCGGAACATACCGACATCCGTTTTTGGATATGGAAATTCCAACCGTACAAATCTACCAAATCCAGGAGTATTTCATCGACACTTTACCGAGACTCCCCTTCGGCGAAAGGGCTGTGTTGTAGAGCGGCACCCGCATTTTTTATTTGACATCCACCGTGAGTTATGTTAAAATTAAAAAGCGAACAGGAGCTATATTCTGTTAACGGGGCGTGGCGCAGCCCGGAAGCGCGCTTGAATGGGGTTCAAGAGGTCGCTGGTTCGAATCCAGTCGCCCCGATCTTTGATATATCATATCGGTTTGCAAGTCGGGCAGGGATGATTCCTTGCCCGTCAATTGCGAAGTAAACGTACATAAAAGAGGGAGTTGCAGTCGTGGGTAAGTCGTGCATCAATGTCGGCATTTTAGGGTGGGGAACCGTTGGGACCGGCGTTTCTAAGATTTTGGTGAATCAGCATGCTCTTATTGCCAAGAATAGTGGTACGGAATTACGCCTAAAAAAAATAGTGAAGCGGACGCTGCCTGCGACGCGTGAGGGCGTTGAGCTTCCCGTAGATTGCCTGACAACCAACCCGGTCGAAGTTATTGACGATCCAGATATTGACATTGTTGTAGAGCTTATCGGCGGCGTTACAGAAGCACACAGTCTTATTAGGCGTGCCCTCCAAAATGGCAAACATGTTGTTACAGCAAATAAAGCACTTTTAGCAGAACATGGCGGCGAATTGTTCCAACTTGCCTCCGAACATCAGGTGAGTCTCAATTTCGAGGCAAGCGCGGCGGGTGGTATCCCGATTATCAAAACGCTACAGGAAAGTTTCGCAGGCAACCAGATTCATTCTCTATACGGCATTGTAAACGGCACATGTAACTACATTTTAACTGAAATGCATGAGTGCTCAGTCGATTTTTCGGATGTCCTGAAAGTTGCGCAAGACTTGGGTTACGCTGAAGCCGACCCAACGCTTGACGTTGAAGGTATTGATGCTGCCCAGAAACTCATCCTCCTCATCGCTCTTGCCTATCGGAGTAGCATTTCACTGTCCCAACTCTACGTTGAGGGTATCACAAATATCACCCAAAAAGAGATTCAATACGCCCGTGAATTGGGTTACGTTATTAAACTACTTGCCATCGCGAAGTTGACAGATGGAAATCGTGTGGAGGCGCGTGTGCATCCGACACTTGTACCCGAACGGAGTTTGCTGGCGAACGTTGGCGGGGCATTCAATGCGGTTTGTGTGATCGGAGACGCAGTCGGTCCAACACTGTTTTATGGGCAAGGTGCAGGTGAAATGCCAACGGCGAGTGCTGTCGTTGCTGACATCATCGACGCAGCAAAATCCGCACAACAAGGCGTGAGTACGCCGATTTCACAAGCATGGCTTGCCGGTGCACAAGCGGAAGTTGATATTTGCTCTATTGACGATATAGAAACACGTTATTATATCCGGTTTGTTGTTGCCGATCGCCCGGGGGTTCTCGCGAAAATCGGCACGATCCTCGGAAACTGGCACATTAGCATTGCCTCTGTCATTCAGAAGGACCCACACGGCATGGAGACGGTCTCCCTTGTTATGCTAACACACACGGCGCGGGAAAAGAATATGAAAGCAGCATTGACAGAAATTTATACGCTTGAAGAGGTGAAAGAGGAGGCGCAACTTATTAGGATTGAAGAAGGTGTCGATTTTTGAATTGCGTCGTATGCATAGAT
>RKRO01000489.1 GCA_007571355.1 Candidatus Poribacteria bacterium
CGTGACAAATAACGGTTTTCTCGACGGTGTGGCGTTCGATGGCATGCGGAAACGTCTTTCGGAAGAATTTGACGCTATCTACATTTTGGATCTGCGGGGTAATGTGCGTAAAAATCCAAAACTGTCAGGGACGACACACAATGTGTTTGGAATTCAGGTTGGAGTGAGTATCAATTTTTTCATCAAAAAGACTGACAACACAAATTCGCAAACGCAAATTTTCTATGCTTGTGTAGATGAATTCTGGCGGAAGGAAGATAAGTATGACCATCTCAATTCAAAACAGCACTATCAGAATATTGAATGGGAGCGAATGACTCCAGACAAACGGAACACATGGCTCACCAAAGGTCTCCATGCTGAATTTGAGACGTTTATTCCGATGGGAAATAAAGAGATGAAAGCAGCTAAAGGTGCAGCGACGGGGGTAATTTTCAAAACTTACAGTCTTGGGGTTAATACGAGCCGTGATGCATGGGTTTACAACTTCAATCGAAACGTACTAACTGAAAACATAAGTAAAATGATCCAAACTTATAACGCGGAAGTTGCTCGATGGGGACAACGGACAGACCGAAATGCTAACCTTGACGATTTTGTAATTTCTGATGAGACGAAAATCAAGTGGAGTCGCAACTTAAAGCGCGAATTGAAACGGAACAAAATTTCGGAATATGCTAAACACAAGGTAAGAGATGCACTCTATCGTCCTTTCGCTAAATCTAATCTGTTTTTTGATTCCATTATGAATGACGAAACTTCGAGCTTTCCTTCTATCTTTCCTACTTTTGAGACAGAAAAAGAGAATCGGGTAATTTGTGTCAATCTGACCAAAGAGAGACCTTTTATGTGTCTTGCTGTCAATTGCATCCCTAACCTTGTAGTGACGGGAGGTTTTGGTTCGCCGGGACAATGTTTCCCCTTCTACACCTACGACGAGGACGGTACAAACCGGAGAGAAAACATCACCGATTGGGCATTGACACACTTCCAAACCCACTACAAAGACGACACCCTCACCAAATGGAACATCTTCCACTACACCTACGGACTCCTGCATCATCCTGAATATCGCGAGAAATACAAAGCGAACCTCAAACGCGATTTACCACATATCCCAACCACCCTTGCCTCCCTTGACAGGGGGGTTGCAGCGGACTTCTGGGGATTTGCAGAGGCAGGCGAAAAGTTAGCGGAGCTCCATGTCACTTACGAATCCCAACCCGAATATAGCAATCTCAAATTCATTCAGAACCCCGACGTACCCCTTGATTGGCGCGTGGAGAAAATGAAACTCTCGAAAGATAAAACGCAGATTGTCTATAACAATTTCCTTACCATTGACGGCATTCCCTCGAAAGTATTTGACTATCGCCTCGGCACCCGTTCCGCGTTAGAATGGGTCATAGACCAATATCGTGTCAAGACCGACAAACGCAGCGGCATCGTCAACGACCCGAATCGTGGGGAAGATCCGCAATACATCGTCAAGTTGATTGGCAAGGTAATCACGGTGAGTTTAGAGACAGTAGACATCGTTAACACATTGCCTCAGTTAAAATAATTACGCCTCCTATCATTTTGATTTTCCTTGATTCTTCCGGTCAGGTGTGCTATTATTTTATCGTCTCTACTATCGTTTGGGTCAAAAACTATCGTGGATTTCAGCATTAATGAGACATGCTGTCCGGGTTAGAAACCCCTCCTACAATTGTGTTTTGGCTCTTGAAATATTTCAATCAAAAATCTTTTGACAATACCTTCATAACTGACATGAAAATAGCAGAAATTCAACGTGAATTAACAGCATTAGGATTAGATGCCTGGCTCCTATACGATTTTCGTGGGATAAACCCCATTGCACAGAACGTCGCTGGCTTATCGGGAAAAAATATAACGCGCCGATGGTTCTGCCTTATCCCTAAATACGGTGAACCACAATGGCTCGTCCATCGGATTGAAACATCAAACTTCGTCAATGTGCAAGGACAGGTTACACGCTATGCAGGATGGGAAGAATTGAACGCGGCTATACGTACCCTGCTTGCTGGTGTCAAAACCGTTGCAATGGAGTACTCGCCAAACGCTGATATCCCTTATATCTCACGCGTAGATGCCGGTACGTTGGAATGGATCCGTTCGTTCGGGGTTCAAGTGCAAACGTCTGCGGAACTGGCGCAGCGGGTAGAGGCACGCCTGAATGATGCACAAGCCGCAGGACATCAACTTTCCGCCAAATTGGTGCTCCAAGCGAAAGATTACGCTTTCAATTGGATTGGTTCGCAGCTACAGGATGGAAAAACAGTTACGGAATACGACGTACAGCAGGAGATTCTCGGGCAATTTGATGCGATGGATTTGGTTACAGATCACCCACCAATTGTCGCTGCGAACGCAAAGAGCAGCGACCCGCACTATGCCCCCTCCGCAACGGATACCCAAAAAATTCAAGCAGGCGACTTCATCTTAATTGACCTCTGGGCGAAACAAAAAGATCCAGATGCCGTTTTTGCGGATACGACATGGGTCGGTTACGCCGGAAAAACTGTACCGGGAAAATACGTTGAGATTTTCGATATCGTCAAAGCCGCACGGGACAGAGCGATACGATTCATTCAGGAGAGATGGGCAGCAGACGCACCGATTCACGGCTATGAAGTCGATGACTGTGTCCGTGGATATATCACGGAAAAAGGATACGGACAATACTTCATTCACCGTACAGGACACAACATCGGCACGGTTATCCACGGCAACGGGGCGAATTTAGATAATTTAGAGACACGCGATGCTCGCGCGTTGATTTCCGGGGTCTGTTTCTCTATTGAGCCAGGGATCTACCTCACCGCTTTCGGCGTTCGGACTGAAGTCGACGTGTTCTTAGCCGGTCCAGGGAGAGACGGCGTAAAAGTGACAACCGCTCCCGTTCAAAATCAGGTATTGTCATTGCTGTAATCTGATAGTTCCGCTTTTTGAGGTCCGCGAGGATATGGTTCAGATAGAGGCGGGCATTGAGGATCCACTGATCGGCGTAAGCTGCGGCAAGCAGCGGAAGTGCTATCGTTAAACGCGGTGAATCGAGCAGCCAGCGTTCGGCATATTCAGCAAAGTCTGTATCTACCAAACGATTGCTGCCAAGCGAATACACAACATAGCGTTTGTCGTCGCGAACTTCCTCTCTTGGGTTAAGCGGCGTTCCGAGCGTAAGCCGTTTCGTTCCGTCAATCTCAAAAACCCAAAAAAAATAGTCTTCATTATATCCGAGGTAACCGAGTTCCACATCAAGCCGATGTGGGTTTTCAGTTGTGATCGGAATTACCGCCATGTCTCGCTTCATTAACACGGGGTAGATCGATGCCAAAAATATTTGTTCAAACCCGAGCGGTTGGTGTGCACCGTTGAGAACCTCAAGCAGTATCTGCGCCTGTTCAGGACGTTTCAGTTCCAAGCAGCTTTTTGTGAAAACTTCATCTCTGAGGGTGCGCATTTCAGGAGACGCATCTTGGTGAAGCGGCTGGAGTTCTTCTCTCAACCGCAGGATACGGCGGCGTTTCGGTATCACGCGCCAAAGCACCCAATAAAATAAGGTCTGCCACGTTTGCGGTTCACGCAGCTGGCTAAAAAATGCCACCACGCCCACAAGGAGACGTTGGAATATACTTTCAGATGTGAGGTTTCGTTGTTGATTTGCCACGTTTTTTGGGGATAATTTATTCAGTTTCCTGCCGACTGAAGCCTATAAAAAATTTGACCTTTTGTTGAAAGTGTGCTATAATATATCTTACCGAAACTGCCGGAGTGGTGAAATTGGTAGACGCACGGGACTCAAAATCCCGCGGGCCCTAGGTCCATGTCGGTTCGAGTCCGACCTCCGGCATCAGGCGATAGTTTCTCATGGAACTATCGCCTTCTGTTTTTGCGGTTACATAGAAACAATCTTACGCATCCGTTCCGCTAAGTCAATTTGGGCATCTCTGTCACCGCCGACTTCATGAATAACGTAACCGTCATAACCGATGACGCGGAACGCCTCCATAACCGCCTGCCAATCCGTATCGCCATCTAAGAGATTAACGAACCGATGTGCACCCCGGTCAAAATCTTTAAAGTGTACCCGTTTGATGCGGTGCCCGAGTTCACGGATCCAGTGTTCCGGGTAGCCGTAAGCCATCATGTTCGCAGTATCGAGATAGGTGCCTACCCATTCGTTACCTATCTCATCCACAATATCACGCATCTCTTTCGGGCTGAGCAAGAATTTGTTCCAAACATTTTCAAGACCGATGGCAACCTTATGTGTTTGGGCAGAAGGTGCTAAATCCTTCAGGATACCGACGAGGTTATCCCAAACTTCTTGATATGTCCCCTCAGCAGTGAGTTGACCCGGGTGCAATAGAATCCCGCCGACCCCGAGGGCACCGGCGACTTCCAAACCACGGGCGAGAGAGACAGCCCCTTTTTCGCGCTGCGTCGCATCTATGCTGAGTAGGTTGCCGCGATCCGCGTACCCCGCTGTGATGCTGCTAATTTCGATACCTGCTGCCTGACACTTCGCCGCGATGCCTTGAAGTTCCGAATCATTCATATTGATGTCGGTATCTTTTCCTTCACCGAAAGTGAGTTCAACGGCATCATATCCGGCATCTTGGCAGAGGGAGAGCGTATCGTCTAACGACATGCCTCCAAGTATAATTTGGGTAACACCTATCTTCATTGCTTTTCCTTTTCGCTATAGAACTGTGTAGCGGTTAGAGATTGTATACAGAGATGCCGGGTTTCGAGGCATTGCGGACATCGAATAGCGACATAATAAGCATCGTTGAAAACGGCATCAATCCAGTTGAGCGATGCATCTCCCAACGGACTCCCTTGAAACTGATCAAGCACTTCATATTCCCTGTCACAATCTGGACAGATTTGCAAGTCGTGTCCGATGTCGGTCTGGTCGAGCCATCGCATCTTTATCGTTTACCCTTCAGCAGAGACTAAAAATTCGGACACCGATTTGAGGTAGCGGTTCGGCAGGCGTGCCTCGACATGAATGGCTTCGTCCGTGTATTCCGTGTTAAGCACGGCACCGTGTTTATAGAGTAAATCGAGCGTTTTTCCTTCTGTGTATGGAATACTGAAGGAGAGGCGCGTACCGAGTTCAGCAAACCGCTTTGATAGTGTATCCATTAATGTCTCGATACCATCGCCGCGGTGCGCGGAGATTGGAAACGCATCCGGATGTTGGCACCGTAGCAGGTGTAGGTCGTCTTCCGTTTTAAGCCGGTCGATTTTATTAAAAACCATAAACGTTGGAATCTCCGTAGCCTCTAATTCGTCAAGGACTTCATTTACAGCAGCGATCTGCGCTTCTACCTCTGGATGACTCACATCAATGACGTGAAGTAGCAGGTCAGCTTCCGTTACCTCTTCGAGCGTCGCCTTGAATGCTGCAACCAACTGGTGTGGGAGTTTCTTGATGAATCCGACGGTGTCACTCAGAAGAATCTGCTGCTTTTGTGGCAAATTCACTTTCCGAGTGGTTGAATCTAAGGTTGCGAACAGCTTATCTTCAACCAAGACACTCTCACCTGTCAAACGGTTGAAAAGTGTCGATTTTCCGGCATTGGTATATCCGACGAGAGACACTTTGACTTTCTCGGAGCGGTTTCTCCGTTGGACAGTGCGTTGTTTTTCAACGGCTTGAAGTGCTTTTCTGACCTGCCCAATGTTCCGCCGCACCCAGCGTCTGTCCATTTCGAGTTGTGTTTCACCGGGCCCCCGCAGGTGCCTGCCACCGCCACCGCCTGTCGCGAGTCGCGAGAGGTGTGTCCACATCCGTGTGAGGCGTGGCAGCGCATATTCGAGCTGCGCCAATGCTACCTGTAACCGTGCTTCTTTGGTAAGTGCACGTTGCGCGAACACCTGAAGGATAAGTCCCGTTCGGTCAATCGCAGCGATATCGAACGCCTGCTCGAGGTTACGCGTCTGTGCCGGTGAGAGCTCTTCGTCAAAGATAATTGCGTCGGCGTTAAGTTCTTCAATGAGCGGTTTGAGTTCTTCAACCTTGCCTTCACCGATAAAATACGTCGGGTTCGGCATGTTACGAGATTGAAGCGTCTCACAGACAACTTCAATACCGGCAGTCTCTGTGAGTTGCCGGAGCTCTTGGAGTGATTCTTCTGTTTCGTGCATCAACGTATTTCGTAGTTTTACACCGACTAAGATCGCCCGTGAAGGCGGGTTCGGTGCCCGTGTATCGTAAAGTTCTGGCATCAAGAGACCCCTTTCTCAGTTTTGAAGCGCAATCGAAGCACCGGAGTTCGGCACTCCCAACAACGCGGTATCCTATAATAT